>JAFNUQ010000109.1 GCA_017383945.1 Bacteroidales bacterium
ACACATTAACCAACGACCAAAGCATCTTCCGCCTCAAGAAAAGTGACGGCATAATGAATGAGCCGGGCCCTACGATTTTCCGCATCAACCATGTAAAAATCAAGGACTTCCATTACAGGATGACAGACCGCACCGAAATCGCAGCCCACATGCCGGTAGGTATTGACTACAGCGATATGGACGTTGCGATAGAAAAACTGCGCGGACATTCGCTGAAATATTCAGGCTCGAGAATGTATGGTTATCTTGACCAGCTCACCCTTACCGAGAGATCCGGATACAGAATGGAAAATCTCAGAGCCAACTGCGTCGTGGGACAAGGAAAAGCCTTAATTGAGAACATACACCTTAGAGATAGCTGGTCTGATGTAAGAGTTGACTTCTTCTCAATGAGCTTCAACTCATCCAAGGACTTCAAGTACTTTGAAACTAAGATCCTGATGGAAGGAAGCATCAAAGGTGGCGACCTCGGGCTCACTACCCTTCACTACCTCGCAGGAGAGCCATCCTTTAAAAACAATCTTAATCTCGCTCTTGAGAGCGGACATTTTCTCGGTTATGTAAATGATTTCAAAGTCAGCGATCTCAAGTTTACAGAAACCAAGACCAATATTTCCAGCCGCATAAACACCAGTATCGTGGGAATTCCTGAGTACAATAAAATGCTCATCAACGCCAAGCTTAACGATACAAGGTTTACTACTCGCGGGCTGCAAACTGCACTTAGAGAGCTTCTAGGAAGCAAAGCACCTAAGCTCACAGGATACGCAGAGAATGCACATTTCAACCTCAACCTTGAAGCAAAAGGACCTCTTGACAGACTGGCCCTCAGCACGGAAATCACTTCCAATATCGGAAGCCTGGCTCTTAGCTCAGATATCAGAAACCTCATCACGCCATCAAGAGGAAGACAGATCAGCTTTAATCTCAACACGGAAGAGTTAAACATCGGCAAATTACTAGCTATCACCTCTTTAGGAGAAGGAAGCCTACATTCTGAAGGTAGAATCAATCTCAGCACCCATGGCTCAGAGATTCAGATAGACACACTCTCTATTGAATCCCTAGAAGCGCTGAGCAACCGCTTTAAAGGCATCACCGCCAAGGGATCCTTAAGCAACGGAACCATCATAGCAAATCTTAGCAGCAGCGATAGCAAAGCCAGCGGCACTGTAGACATCCACGCCGACCTGGGGAAAAACGTCACAACACGCAAGATGCTGGCAAACGGAAGCTTCTCCAACCTGGATTTAAAAGCTCTAGGCATCGACAAGCGTGAAGGCAGATCGCGAGCAGCATTCAAGATTGACAGCCAGATCAGCATCCAGGGGCCTCGTGCCAACGGACACATTTTCCTCAACGACATCCAGCTGCAAGACAGCGAAGAGCTCAAGGAGATAGGCAATCTACACTTGACTGCATATCAATTGGGAGATCAGCAGTGCTTCAATCTGGAATCATCCTTCTTAGATGCCTTCCTCTCAGGTAGTGGCAATCTCAAAGATTTCTTTACAGAAATTCAAGACATCACCACCAGACGAGACCTGCCTGCTGTCCATCCGAGGGACAACCATATAAACGACCAGAAAACAGAAAAATACATGCTGCGCGTCTTGACCGGAGACTCACGCAAGCTCCTGTCATTTGTTATGCCTGGCCTTTATATCGCAGACAGCACCAGCATAAATCTGTCAACGGACACAGATGGAAGTTTCAGAGGCACATTAAATTCCTCTCGCCTTGCGTTAGGAAGCAATTTCCTTAAGGGCGTCAAAATCAGTTTTGACAACCTGGACCGAAGCCTCATCGCAGAATTGCAGGCTCAGGAACTGATGGCTGCAGGTATGGACCTCACCAGACCTACAGTCACTGCATTTGCCGATGACAATGCATTCAAGCTTGAAGCAAGGATTTCCAGCAACACAGATGCTCAGAAAAAAGCATTGCTGGATATCGACGGAAAGATTTACCGAGACTCTCTTGACCGTCTGAATATTATAGCGTCTCCTGGCAAGACATACCTGGCGACTAAAAAAGGACGCTGGGAGTTCAATGATAGGTCAGTGCATATGCGTGACGGAAAAATATTCGTTGATTCTCTGGGCATCCGCAACGGAGACCAAAGCATATTCTTCAACGGGGCCCTGAGTGCCGCGGACAAGGATACCCTGTCCGTGAGATTCAACAACATGGATCTCGCTTTGATCGATGAACTCGTGGCCAATCCTTTCTACATCTCAGGTTTGACCAATGGCACCATCGAGCTGATTTCCGAGGAAAAGCGCGCAAGAGCTATGCTTGCGGACTTAAATATCGGCAAACTCCGAATCGGCGAAACAGATGGAGGAACACTGCAGATTGCAAGCATAATGAAGGAGGACAGCGAGGATATCGCAATCTATGTCCGCAATCGCATCGGCGACCGTAACGCATTGAGCATCAACGGTTCATTCTTCACCAATGACAGCCATCTTGACATATCTGCATCGCTTGACAAGCTTCCGCTTGCATTTGCCAGGCCGTTTAGTTCCAGCCTCTTCTCCGACTTAGGCGGAGGCATTAGCGGCAAGCTCTCGGTTCAGGGTGAGCAAGACAATCTCAGCATTTCCAGCGAGTCCCTCTTGCTTGATGATGCACAGATGACCCTTGCATTTACCTCTGTGCCATATACCATCAGCGGACCGCTCAGTCTGGAACAGAATACAATCAGATTTGACGCAATAACAATCAGCGACAACGACGGAGGAAGCGGAAACATTAAAGGTTCTCTCAATCTTGGGAACCTCAGAGATATGTCACTGGACACTCAGGTATCCATCAACAACCTCAAGCTGCTTGACAAGGCTCAAAACGGAGGAGATATCTATGGACTTGTGAGAGCAAGAGGCCAGGCAAACGTAGTGGGACCGATCAATGCACTGAATGTCAATGCCAGCATTGAAACAAGTTCAAGCGGTAACATCCACGTCATTGCCAGTCAGTATGCAACAAGCACAAACAGCGACATCCTCACCTTTACTGAAGTTCAGAAGCCTGAAGACCCTTATGAGGAAATGCTTGGACTGCTGAAAGCAAAAGAAAAGGCCAAAAATGACCTGAGTCTGCGTGCTTCAGTCACCCTACACCCTACCCTGATGACATATATCGAGATTGACAAAGAGGCAGGAAATGTAGTATCATTTAACGGAGAAGGCACAGCTTCTGTATACCTCCGCCCATCAAAGGATATATTTGAAATCAACGGCGACTATCGCATCAGTGAGGGTAACTACAACTTCATCATACCAGGCATCCTCTCACGCGGCTTTGAAATCCAGGACGGAAGCACAATCAGATTTGGAGGCAAAATCCCTGATACTCAGCTAGATATCAACGCATTATACAAAGTGCGTGCATCTCTGTCCAGCCTTGTAATGAGCGCCACGGACGTTGACACTTGGAGACTTGTGGAGTGTGGAATTAACATCTCAGACCGCTTGAGCAACCCTCAGCTGAAATTCAGCATCGATGTTCCGGACCTCGATCCGACTACTAAATCACAGATAGAGACTGCTCTTGCTACGGAGGACAAGGTTCAGAAACAGTTCCTGTCATTGCTTCTTCTAGGAAGCTTCCTTCCTGACGAGACATCAGGCGTAGTCAATGGTTCAAACATCCTGCTGTCCAACGTAACAGAGTTGATGTCATCTCAGCTCAACAATATTCTTTCAAAGCTTGAAATTCCTCTTGACGTGGGCTTTGACTACCAAAACGCCACCTCAGGAAATGATATGTTTGATATGGCCATCTCTACTCAGCTCTTTAACAACAGAGTAATCGTAGGTGGCAGCGTGGGCAATAGAAATTACTCAACTTCCGCCAACCCTCGAGGTGACGTGGTAGGAGACCTTGACGTCCAGATTAAGCTTGATCCGGAAGGCAAGTACAGACTCAACCTGTTCTCCCACTCGGCAGACGAATATTCCAGCTTCCTTGATTTCTCTCAGAGAAATGGCGTGGGTGTCAGCTTCCAGAAGGAGTATCACACATTCGGCGAACTGATCGGAAACCTTTTCAGAAAACGCAACGCTACCGATCAGGCTCAGGAAGAAAGCTCTTCAGACAAAGAGCAGATAATAATCAAAATTGAAAATGAACAAAGGCAAACTATACCTGATTCCCTCTCCACTAGGAGATAACCCGGTAGGAGAAGTCCTACCCCAGCGAGTGCTTGACATCGCTTGTTCACTCACCTGCTTTGTTGTAGAGGAAGTGCGCACAGCAAGGCGTTTCCTCTCTAAATATGGTCTCAAGGGCAAGATAGAATCTCTTGATTTCCACGAGCTTAACGAGCATACAAAGCCAGAGGAGGTCAAGGCACTCCTTAAGCTATTTGAAGGACAAGACGTGGGTCTACTCTCCGAAGCCGGCCTTCCTGCCGTTGCTGACCCGGGTGCGGTACTGGTTGACCTCTGCCACAGAGAAGGAATTGAAGTCGTACCGCTTGTGGGCCCATCCTCACTGATGCTCGCATTGATGGCTTCAGGACTCAATGGACAGAGCTTTGCATTCTGCGGATATATCCCGGCCAAGACAGATGCCCGCAGAAACGCACTCCGCTCACTCGAGAAGAGATCAAAATCTGGCAACGAGAGCTTGATTATCATCGAAACTCCATATCGCAACGATCAGTTATTTGCGGATATGATCAGCACGCTCGCTCCCGGCACACGCATCTGCGTAGCTGCTGATATCACCCTTGAAACGCAATATATACGCACCCGCACAGTGGCACAGTGGCGCAAGGAAAGTTTAACAATAGGCAAGAGACCTTGCGTATTCATCATTCTGGCATAGTATGACAATCGCATTTCTCACCCTTGGCTGCAAACTCAATTATGCAGAAACCTCAAGTTACGAAAGGGCCTTCCGCGCTGCCGGATTAGAGGTCGTTTCGCCGAGGCAGGCAGCTGACATCTACCTGATTAATACTTGCTCAGTCACTGCAACTTCTGACAGCAAATCCCGCAATCTCATCCGCAAGGTACACCGCATCAATCCTGACGCCCGCATTGTAGTTACAGGCTGCAGCGCTGAGCTTCGCAAGAGCGAAATCGAGCAGATCGAAGGCGTGTGGAGAGTCTTCGGGGCCAAAGAGAAGAGCCGCGTGGTGAGCGAAACACTCGGTCAGGAAGTTCCTGCAGACGCCTCATCTGACATCTTCCCTGCCTACAGCAGCGGCGAGAGGACAAGATCTTTCCTCAAAGTGCAGGACGGATGCAGCAACTACTGCGCCTACTGCACTGTCCCTTATGCTCGAGGCGAGAGCCGCAATCTTCCTATCTGCACTTGCGTGCGCAACGCCCAGCAGATCGCAGCATTAGGGATGAAAGAGATCGTGCTCACTGGCGTAAATACCGGTGACTTCGGTAAAACCACAGGCGAGAGCTTCCTTGACCTGCTGAAGGCTCTTAACGAAGTGGAAGGCATTGAGCGCATCCGTATCTCCAGCATAGAGCCCAACCTTCTCAGCGAGGAAATCATCGACTGGATCGCCTCAGGCACCAAATTCCAGCCACACTTCCACATCCCGCTACAGACAGGCACAGACGAGCAGCTCACAAAAATGGGTCGCAAATATAACACCGCCCTCTTTGAGCATAAGATCAATTACATACGCGCAGCGATGGAGGCCCCTGGCAAGCCGAAGGTCTTCTTTGGGATTGACGTGATGGTCGGTCTGCCGGGAGAGACAGAAAGCAGCTTTGAGCAGACCCGTGCTTTTATCGAGAAGATTCGCCCTGCATTTATACATGTCTTCCCTTATTCGCGCAGGCCAGGCACACCGGCAGCAGAGATGCCGGGACAAGTTTCCGAGCAGGAGAAAAAGCGCAGGGTAGCAGTACTTGAGGAACTATGCGTCAGATTGCACAATGAGTTCCGTCAGGCACACGTCGGTATCAAAGAAAAGGTTCTGTTTGAGTCCACCGTCAAAGGTGGCAAAATGGAGGGCTATAGCGGAAACTATATCCGTGTAGAAAAACCATACGACCCATCCCTAGTGGGACAGGTCGTAGAAGTTGAACTCTAGCTATTCAAGGACAAGCCCGTCGTAGGCAGGATAAACCCCCTCAGGAAGTATCTTCTCAAGCTCCGCATAAGGAGGAAGAAGGTGTGAGAGGTGGGTGATGTATGAACGCTTTGCACCGACTCTCTCAAAGAACTCAAAGCATTGCTCAAGCGAAGGATGAGAGCGATGTTCGTCCCTCTTCACGCAACCTAAGGTGATATAATCCAAGTCTTTAAGCTTCTCATAATCAGACTCTCTGATGTGCTTGATATCAGTCAGATAGGCGATATTTCCGAAGCGATATCCCAAGACTGACAGAGTCTCGTCAGAAAGGTGATAGCCCTGGATAGGGATAATCTCAGCAGTCTCCGAAGAAGGATTCTGAGGCGGATAGTGTTTGAAGCCAAATCCTCTCTCCCAGATCAGCACTTCTTCAGTGGAATTTGAGTGGATCTCAAATGGTTTTGAAGAATCAATCACGTGTACTCTCCATTCTGGTGATCCCGGATATTTTTCCTCAGCAAAGGCGTAACCATACTCGTGCCTCAAAGTCTTCTCCACATAGGCTTCACAATAGATATTTACAGGATGGCGCTCTGCCAGATTATAGGCCCTGATATCATCAAGTCCGCCGGTATGATCTTTATGATTGTGAGTCAGAAGGATTGCATCTATGTGCCTGATATCCGCTCTGAGCATCTGTGTGCGGAAGTCAGGGCCGGCATCAACAAGCACACTAAGTCCCTTATATTCAACAAATACGCTTGACCTAAGGCGTTTATCCCTAGGATCAATGGACTTGCACACCGGGCAGTCACAAGCAATCATAGGCACTCCCTGAGAAGTGCCTGTACCTAAAAATGTAAGTTTAGCCTTATCCATTATTTTACATGAGGGAGAACTTCCTCACAGATTGTCTTCATACCGGCGACAGAAGGGTGACCGGCAAGCTTGTGTACCTTATCTGAAAGCTCGATGCAATTGATACCATAGAACTCACAGATAGTCTTGGTTGAAACATCAATTGATTCCTTGAGCTCAGAATTCAAGATAAAGTGGATCTCCGCATTTGGGAAAAGCTGCTTCATATGATGAAGAGTATATGCAAGAGCCGGACGATATGAATACAGATCCTGGTTTGTCCAGTTTTCAAATTTATACTCTCCTATCGGCACACCAGCCCAGCTGTCATTTGTACAACCAAATACAAGGATAATATCTGGATTACGGAGGTTATACATACGAGTCATAAAAGAGCGGTCAGCATAATCCTCTCCACGATAGCCTGTGTGAGCAATGGTTGCTCCTGAATATGAATCATTCATAACAAGCTCATAACCAGTCTGCTGCGCAAGCTGATACCACCAGGTCTGCTCAACTTTTACCACATCGTTATCCTTGTTCTGGATACCATCAAAATACCAGATGGCATTTCCAAACGGGATGTGTCCCTGGAATGTAGAATAAGAATCACCAAGCACAGC
>JAFNUQ010000110.1 GCA_017383945.1 Bacteroidales bacterium
GTCGTTGTCGCGGAAGGCCACTGACTCCGATCGGGTACGGCCTTCGGCCTATCCTTCCCAGCCTTGACGGCCGGGCCCCTTCCGCTCACGAGTCGCGGACGACTACGCCCGCCTGGAGTCAGCTGCCATTCCGCTCTGCGTCTTCATCACTCGCAATCTTCCCGTGTGCGCTGGGGCCATTCTCCGCACACAACACACTCGTTCAACGCTCTCCCGTGTGCACCAGAGGCCTTCTCCGTTCACAGTAGCCACCTGAAGCTACCTCCTGTATGCAAAACAGCACATCCACGCGCACGACTGCTTCAACCAACTCCCTTCTGTGTGCGCTGGGGGCCTTATTTGTCTACAGCAGCTGCCGGTGAAGTGTGGATTTGTGGAGGATTTAGTTTATATTTGCGTAACCAATAACCATAAAGATTTATGCATAATAGAACTATCCTTCCGGTCTTGGCTCTTGCCCTCTGTCTTAGTGTTGGGTCTCAAGCGCAAAGTTTTGATCCATTGACTGTTACCAGTGAAGCAATCAGCTTCAACGCCTACCCTAATGGGGATAGAGTTCCGGATTATTCTTTTGCCGGTTATATGTCTGGTGAGTCTATTCCCGACGTGTTGTCAGATACTTCAATCCCTGTAGTTAAGATTGAGGCAAAGGGACCTCGTGAGGATATGACGTTTGAGATCCAATCTGCGATTGATTATGTGTCTTCTTTGCCTCTTAGAGCCGATGGTTTCAGGGGAGTCGTATTAATGAAAGAAGGTGAGTATAATATTCGCGGAAGCTTGAGAATAGCGGCCAGTGGAGTGGTGCTTAGGGGTCTTGGCAAGAAGACGGTTCTTCTTGCTTCAGGAACTAGTCGCGAGACTGCAATCAAGATTGAGGGATGTGATGACAGAGTGTATTCGGAGCCTTATGAAGTGACAGCAGAATATGTGCCGGTAGGGTCTGTTACATTGCCATTGAAGGCGGGGCATCCATTTAAGGAGGGAGATGCAGTGCGCATCACCAGACCTTGTACTCAAGAGTGGATAGAACTGCTTGGTGCTCAAAGGATTGGCGATTATGCTGATTATGATCTTCCGAGTTGGAAACCAGGCGATGCCGCACTAAATTTTGACAGAATTGTAGTCGAGTCAGGAAGTGATTATATCGTGGTTGATGTGCCGCTTCCACAGGGTTTTGACAGAAAATATGGACCTGCAATGGTAAGAAGCTTTGCCTGGCAGGGAAGAGTGAGCAAGTCTGCAGTTGAAAATCTGGTACTCAGGAGCAGCTATAATCTTAGATATCCTAAAGATGAAGATCATAGATGGATGGCAGTGAGTGTGGATAATGCTGTTGATTGCTGGGTGCGTAGGGTGGATGCTGAGCATTTTGTGAGCTCTGCCGTATATGTGCAGGGTGGTGCGTCCAGAGTGACTGTGGAAGAGTGTCGTAGCCTTAGTCCTGTTGGGGAAATCGGTGGTTATCGACGCATAGCTTTCCAGACAGACGGTCAGCAGACCATGTTTAACCGTTGTTATAGCGAGCAGGCATACCACGCTTTTGCGGTGGGACAAAGCGCTTGTGGACCAAATGTTTTTATGCAGTGTTATGCTGCTGATAGCTATGACTTTAGTGGTGCTCTAGGTTTGTGGTCTTGTGGTACTTTGTTTGACAGAGTGACTGTGGAGAATGAACCGATAAAGTTCTCATATCTCGATCTTGATCTTCAGGGAGGAGGTTATGCCAGTGCCAATTCGATGTGCTGGCAGTGCAGGGCTCCTCAGATACATCTGACAGACCCTCCGGGAGCGCATAACTGGGCCTATGGCTCTCGTGGTCAGGGTTATGGTTTAGGGTCACACGGAAATCACAAGCTCACAAAGCCGGAGTTCTTTTACTGGACTCAATATGCTGCACGCAAAGGCGAAGCGCCTCAGGCAGAGCTGGATAAATGGATAAGATATAATCCGGAGTTCTCGCAGACCGACGCAGCTTTTGCGAGAAGGGAGAGCCTGAGATCAAGGCAGGCAGCAACAACAATAGATGCGTGGATTGATAGCCTTGTGGTGGCATATCCGCTTGCGAATGATGGCGGTAGCGTGCTAGCATGGAAAGCGCCAGAGCGCGCCGCCGAAGCGGCGGCAGCGGAGCATCCGCTCGTGCTTGAGCGCGGCCTGATCTCCCGCGACGGCAGCTACCTCGCCGGCCGCGCTCAACGCACTGCGCTCTGGCGCGGTTCTCTTCGCGCCCGTGATGTCGCTTCTGCATCCGACCACCTGACCCGCTTTGTGCCTGGCAGGGCCGGTCGCGGATTTACCGATGATCTTGAGGACGTCAGAACTAATATAGCTCAGGCAGGAACTGCTGTATTTTCTCATTTCCCAGCGCTGTGGTATGAGCGTCGTCGCGATGATCACGGCAGACTCACACGCGCTGATGCTGATGTATGGGCTCCTTTCTATGAGCAGCCATTTGCGCGCAGCGGTCAGGGAGAGGCTTCTGACAGATTGAGTAAATATGATCTTGACCGTTGGAATCTGTGGTACTGGAGCAGAATCAATGAGTTTGCGCAGATTGCAGACGAGCAAGGTATCGCATTTGTTCACGAGCACTATCTGCAGCACAATATCATCGAGGAAGGCGCACACTGGATTGATTATCCTTGGAGATCAGAGAATAATATCAATGATCTTGGGTTTAAGGAACCTACTTATATGCAGGGAGATAAGCGCGTATTTATGGCTGAGGAGTTCTATAATCTGGATAATGAGAAGCTGATGCGCTATCATAGACGATACATCAACAAGAGTCTTGATGAAGCGGCTCATAGCAGCAATACTATCCATCATATCGGCGCCGAATACACAGGTCCGCTGCATTTTATGAAGGTCTGGCTGGA
>JAFNUQ010000111.1 GCA_017383945.1 Bacteroidales bacterium
CCCTAAGCGTCTCCTCATCGGTGACGACGAGCACGGTTGGGATGACGAGGGCGTATTCAACTACGAAGGTGGTTGCTATGCTAAGGTTATCAAGCTCGACAAGGAGTCTGAACCAGATATCTACAACGCTATCCGCAGAGACGCTCTCCTTGAGAACGTTACAGTTGACGAGAACGGCGTGATTGATTTCAACGATAAGAGCGTTACTGAGAATACTCGCGTTTCTTACCCAATCTATCACATCAACAAGATCGTTCGTCCAGTATCTCATGGTCCAGCTGCTAAGCAGGTTATCTTCCTTTCAGCTGACGCCTTCGGTGTACTTCCTCCAGTTTCTATCCTCACTCCAGAGCAGACTAAGTACTACTTCCTCTCAGGCTTCACTGCTAAGCTCGCAGGTACTGAGCGTGGTATCACTGAGCCTACTCCAACATTCTCAGCTTGCTTCGGTCAGGCATTCCTTGAGCTTCACCCAACTAAGTATGCTGAGGAGCTCGTTAAGAGAATGGAGCAGAGCGGTGCTAAGGCATACCTCGTAAACACTGGTTGGAACGGTACAGGCAAGCGTATCTCTATCCGCGACACTCGTGGTATCATCGATGCTATCCTTGATGGTTCTATCGACAGCGCTCCTACCAAGACTATTCCTTACTTCAACTTCGAGGTTCCAACTGCCCTCAATGGCGTTGATACTAACATTCTCGATCCTCGTGACACATATGCTGATCCAGCAATGTGGGAGGAGAAGGCAAAGGATCTCGCAGGTCGCTTCATCAAGAACTTCGCTAAGTACGAGTCTAACGAGGCTGGTAAGGCTCTCGTAGAGGCTGGTCCAAAGCTCTAGTCCTTGCAACAATACAACAAAAAGGCTTCCGGTGACGGAAGCCTTTTTTTATTGATAATCTTTATTTACTCTTCAAAGATGAGCTTCTCGATAAATACCTGGACTCCATCGACTTTACCCTCAATAATATGGGCACCATCAACAAAAGCGTGATACAACTCCACTGTCTCTCCCCTGCGGGCCTCGCGGTTAAAGTTGATAGTCAACTCTTTAAGGAAATGCTCATACACCAGACTCTCAGGAAGCGCATCAAGAGCCCAAACGGTATACTTGACATTATTTGCGTGAAGGTTAAAATCCGTATCTGAATAATTAACCACGTGAGTACCGATGAGCTCAGGTTGTACCGATCGAGGCATTACAACCTTAGGACAAGGGGCCTCAATCGCATGATCTTCTGATTGAGGTTCTGCCGGAACTCTGGACATCACCGCTTCATCACGACAAAGACGTCGCTCAGCAATATCCATAATAATCCAAGAACTTGTTGAGTTGACCATCGGCTCTCCATCTTCAGAAAGCATCTGATAGTCTCTCAAAAAATTGATACCCTTGAGGCCTTTGTGCCAGCTATCAAGTCTGACAACATCACCAAACTTAACCGGCTTCAGAAACCGCACCTGCTGACGGGCAAGAATCCACACACAGTTATGATCCTTCAATGCTGTATCACCAAAATCAAGCGATCCTGCAGCCTTGGTTGCAATATCCTGTGCACAATCCAAGAAAGCTGAAGGGCGAAGAATTCTATTATAATCCGACATATAACACGCTATGTCGAAATGCATTGAATATTTCTGATTATACTCTGCCATTGTTTTTATTTATATAACAATACCGCAAAATCTTACCTATAGCAGATAGGATTTGTGCAAATCTCTGTTTTATAAACATCAATCTTCTCTTCCAGAATACGGACCAGAACATCAATAGTATATTGCTCGCTCTGATAGTGTCCTAACTCAAGAAGGAAAAGTCCGTCATTCTCAAAATAATCGTGATAATGAAACTCTCCGCACACAAAGCAATCTGCTCCCGCGCGCAAAGCATCCTTCATCAGAAAGGCTCCTGAACCTCCGCACACCGCAACTCTTTTAATCTCACGCCCTAGCGTCTGCGAGCAGCGAAGAGCGTCAACAGCAAATCTTTCCTTAACCACAGAGGCGAGGGCTTCATCACTAAGAGGAGCAGAAAGGTCACCCACAACACCCGAGCCCCATTGGCCTGAAGGCGAAGGAGAGAGGAAGCTGATGTTTTGCAGTCCCAGTCGTGAAGCAATTTCGTAATTTACGCCGCCCGGAGCATTATCCAAGCTGGTGTGAGCCGAATAAATCGCTATGCCTGAGCATATTGCCTTCATCACGCAGCGCTGCTGGTATGTGCTGCAGCTGACTTGCTTGAGCGCCTTAAAAATCAGCGGATGATGAGAAACAATCATCTCGCAGCCTTTGCGCACTGCTTCATCAACTATTTCCTCCGTTACATCAAGACAGACGAGAACCTTGCTGACGTCAGCATCAGGAAGCCCCACCTGCAGACCGCAATTGTCCCATTCGTCTTGATAATGAAGAGGAGCAAGGCCCTCAATGAGGGCCATTATATCCCTAACTTTCATAATTACTTAATCCATCTCTCAAGCCAGCCATAGAACTCCTTGTGCCACAAGAGAGAATTCTGAGGCTGAAGAATCCAATGGTTCTCCTCAGGGAAGATCACAAGCTTAGAAGGAACACCCATCATCTGAGCGGCATTGAATGCTGCCATACCCTGCTCATAAGGGATACGGAAGTCCATCATACCGTGGATACAAAGGATAGGAGTATTCCACTTGGTAACCATAGAGGTAGGAGAGAGGCGATAATGTCTCTGAGTCTTAGGATTATCTGCATATGGAGCACCAGCCTGCTGCATACCGCCAAATGTCACGCCATCACCCTGAGGGCCCATCTGTCCTGGGGTATAGGCATACTCAGTGAGACCACCGTTATCCCAGTTGGTAAACCAGGACTCCTCAGTAGTATACCACATCTGTTCCTCGTTGAAGATACCTGCGTGTGCGATGAAGCAGTCATAAAGACCATCGTGCAGACCCTCAAGCATATACACTGAATAGCCGCCATAAGAAGCACCTACACAAGCGAGCTTATCTACATATGGAAGGCTCTTGATGTATTTACCGGCAACAAGATAATCCTGCATATTAAGGCCTGGATAATCGCCGGAAATCTGCTCTTTCCACTCCTGACCGAAGGCTGTTGTACCACGGCGGTTAGGCATAATCACGATATATCCCTGCTCTGCCATAAGGCGGTAGCACCAGCGATAACTCCATCCCTGAGAGTTTGTACCCTGAGGTCCGCCAAGCACGATTTCCACTGCAGGATAGGTCTTGTTTTCATCAAAATGAGGAGGATAAAGCACCCAGCACTGCATCTGCTTGTGGTCTACAGTCTCAAGAAGCACGCTCTCTGAACGCACCTCACCAAGCTGAGAGAAGATGTGCTCATTTTCTGAAGTAATCTGCTCAAATTCAGCACCTTCAGCAGTAACATTGACTGCCACCAACTCTGTTGGGAAGCTGAGACAATCATAGCTTGCAAGCATCTTCACACCAGCTTCAGTCTCCTCAATTGCAAACGGCGAATAGAAATCATAATGCCACTCACCTGGAGTCAAGCGAGTGATATTTCCTGCGAGGTCAGCCTTGAAAATGCTCTGAACAGCCTCGCGCACAAGAGCGTTGAAATAGATCTCATCCCCGTGCCAAACGATACCTGCAACATCGTTGTCAAAGCTTGCAGAAAGATTGCGGATATTGCTATATGGCTGCTCTGCCGAGAAGTCTACATCACAGACAAAAAGTCTCTGCTGGTCAGCCTCATAGCCATCGCGAGCCATTGAGATCCAAGCGAGATGCTTACCATCCTCGCTCCAAGCAGGATCTGTATCATAGCCACCATCTGTCTTGACAGCAACAGTCTCCCCTGTCTCGACATTCATCACATAGATAGAGGTATTGGTACTGAACGCATACTCGATGCCAGTCTTCTTGCGGCAAGAGTAGGCGATATGCTTTCCGTCAGGAGACCACGCAAGCTGCTCCACTCCACCAAAAGGCTCTGTAGGAAGCTCAAACATCTCCTCACCGAGAATATCAATCGAGTTGTCCGGTGTGATAGTCTCTGCACCAAACGGAGCCACATAACTGCGAGGAATAGTGGTCACCCAGTGATCCCAGTGACGATACATAAGGTTCTCTGTTGTATAGGCCTGAGCCTTATCAAGTCTAGGATCAATATCTGTAGGAGTATCTACAAGCGGGTTCTTGATGCTGCTCACATAAATCACCTGAGTCTCATCGGCAGAGAGCTTAAACTCGCTGATACCTGAAGGTACATCGCTGATCTGCACCTTCTTGCCGAGTTTCTTACCCTCAAATGGCGCCTTCCAGATCTGTCCACCCTGGATAAAATAGATAGTCTTTCCGTCTGCTGACCAACGAGCATTGCTCACGCTCTTGGCATAGCGGGTGAGCTGATATGACTCGCTACCATCTGGCGAAGCGATGAAAAGGTTGCGACAAGAACGGTTATCTTCTATTGAAGTATATGATACTCCATAGAGAATCTTGCTTCCATCAGGCGAAAGCTGAGGATCGCTGATTCTTCCCATTGCGAGAAGTGTCTCAGGAGTCATCACTCCATCTTCGATGCGGATCTCAGACTTGCCGATATATCCGCTAGTTTCCTTAGGTGTACAAGACATAGCCAATGCTAAAACTGATAAACAAAAAATTGCTTTTCTCATGATATTTTACTGTAATCTTTAATATCGTATTTATTTTTCTTTAATTCCTTACTAAGTCGCTGATTTTCCGGTCTTTCCAACAAAGGATCAGACTGCAGGACATCTATCGCATCTGCTCTTGCTTCAGACAGGAGTATACCATCTCGCGCAAGCGAAGCAATATTAAGGCTGATTGGAAGACCGCTCTGAGCAGTACCCTCCAGGTCTCCTGGACCTCTCATCTTCATATCCTCCTCTGCAATTGCAAATCCATCCTCTGTGCGGCACATCAGATCTAGCCTCTGCTGAGCCTCCCTGCTCGTCTTCACGTCCTTCATCAGGATACAATAGGACTCATCTGAGCCTCGTCCCACGCGTCCGCGAAGCTGGTGCAGCTGGCTCAAGCCAAACCTTTGAGCGCTCTCTATCACCATCACAGAAGCATTAGGCACATCCACGCCCACTTCAATCACAGTAGTTGACACAAGGATATGTGCTCTGCCCGCGGCAAATGCGCTCATATTGAAGTTTTTCTCCTCGTTGCTCTGCTGTCCGTGGACAATAGCAACCTTATATTCAGGCATAGGAAAAGCCTGCAGTATGTCTTCATAGCCCTTTTCAAGGTTCTGAAGATCAAGTTTCTCGCTCTCAAAAATCAGAGGATACACCACAAAGACCTGACGTCCCTTGGCAATCTCCTCCTTCATAAAGTTATACATTGCCCGGCGCTTATTCTCTCCGATGCAGATTGTCTTTACCGGCTTGCGGCCAGGAGGCATCTCGTCAATCACAGACACATCCAGGTCGCCATAAAGCGTCATAGCAAGCGTGCGCGGGATAGGAGTCGCTGTCATCACCAGCACGTGCGGGGCAATAGTATTCTTTGCCCAAAGCTTTGCCCTCTGATCCACACCGAAACGATGCTGCTCATCAATCACAGCCAGGCCCAGGTTGGCAAATATCACATTGTCCTCAAGCAGAGCGTGGGTGCCCACTATAATACCGATACTGCCGTCAGCCAGGCCTGCCAGAGTCTCGCGTCTCTGCTTTGTTGTACTGCTTCCTGTGAGGATAGCACTCTTTACCGTGGTCGGCGCAAGATATTTCTGTATATTATTAAAATGCTGTCTTGCAAGCACTTCCGTAGGAGCCATAATGCAAGTCTGGTAGCCACTTCCGACAGCTAGGAGGCAGCTCAACACGGCCACCATTGTCTTGCCGGAGCCCACATCTCCTTGCAGCAGGCGATTCATCTGCGATCCGCTCATCAGGTCTGCACGAATCTCCTTGATCACTCTCTGCTGTGCTCCGGTGAGGCTATATGGCAGAGCATTGTAACACGCGTGCCAGTCTGCACCCACCTTGCTCATCACAAAGCCCTTTTCTCCCCTGCTCCGCACAAATTTCTGCTTCAACAGCGAGAGCTGCAGCAGAAACAGCTCCTCATATTTAAGGCGGCGCTGAGCCTTCTCAAGAGCCGAAGTATCGGCAGGGAAATGTATATTTTTGAGCGCAAATCTCAGGCTCACAAGACCTTTGCTCTGAAGGAGATAATCCGGCAGAGTCTCCTCAATCTCCGGCAAGCAGAGGCTTAGCGCCGCCGCCTGCATCTTGCACATCACCTTGCCGGTAATGCCCCCGGCCTTCAGTTTCTCCGTACTGGTGTATACGCCTGTCAGAGCTCCGACTCCGGCCGGTTCATTGCGCGCTGGGTCCACTTCGGGATGCACCATATTCAGCCTGCCGTTAAATGCTTGCGGCTTGCCGAAGAAAATGAATTCGCTTCCGGGCACAAGCTGTGTGAAATTCCACTTGATGCCCTTAAAAAAAACAAGTTCAATGCTGCCAGAAGCATCTTCAACAACTACTGAAAGACGCTTTGCCGCATTGAAATGTATAGGTTGGGTCAATTGCGAAATCACTGCACCGGAAGGTCCCAGAAGAGTCCTGCTCAGCACTCGCGCTCTGATCTGCACTGATGCTGCCGTCGACTGGATTTCGGCGATGGGAGTGATGCCGCTACGATCTATATACCTGAACGGATATAGGCTGATGAGGTCAGAAAGAGTCTCTATGCCCAGCTCGCGCCTGAGCAGCTCAGCCCTTTTGGGGCCGACACCGCTCAGATACTGAATGCTGGTACCAAGATTATTCAAGACCGACACGACCGTAGATAAAATCTACGTTCTTGAAGTAGTACTCAAGAGTGAAGCATGACTCAAGCTCTTCCACTGAGAGGAGTCCCATAACAGTCTCACTCTCTTTGAGAAGTGTCTGATAGTCAAGACCTTCAGTCCAAGCCTTCATTGCAATCGGCTGTACTGTATCGTAGGCCTGCTCACGAGAAAGACCCTTGCCGATGAGTGCGTTCATCACTCTCTGAGCAAAGATGACTCCGCGAGTAGCATAGATATTCTGGATCATGCGCTCTGGATATACCACGAGGTTTTCAAGGATGCCCTTGAAGCGCACAAGCATATAGTCAAGAAGCTCTGTTGCATCAGGAAGGATGATGCGCTCTGTAGAAGAGTGTGATATATCTCTCTCGTGCCAGAGAGGGACGTTTTCATTGGATGCGGCCATATAGCCTCTCATCACGCGTGCACAACCGCAGATATTCTCACTGCTGATAGGGTTGCGCTTGTGAGGCATAGCGCTTGAGCCCTTCTGACCCTTACGGAAAGCCTCCTCAACCTCTCTCACCTCTGTACGCTGAAGATTACGCACCTCAAAAGCCATCTGCTCAAGAGTTGAAGCGATAACTGAGAGAGTAGAGAGATAGAACGCGTGGCGATCTCTCTGAAGAACCTGAGTTGAGATATTGGCTGAATTGATGCCAAGCTTCTCGCACACATAGTCCTGGATAAATGGAGGGATATTTGCAAAATTGCCCACAGCACCGCTCATCTTGCCGGCCTCAACACCCTGACAAGCATACTTGAAACGATCAAGGTTTCTCTTCATCTGCTCATACCACAACGCCCACTTCAGACCGAAGCAAGTGATATCGGCGTGGATACCGTGAGTTCTACCGATGCAAGGAGTGCTCTTAAACTCAAGAGCTCTTTTCTTGAGCACCTCAAGGAACTCTTCCAAATCCTTGAGAAGGATAGAGTTAGCCTGCTTGAGAAGGTAACCGTTGGCAGTATCAACAACGTCAGTTGAAGTCAAACCATAGTGCACCCACTTCTTCTCCTCGCCGAGAGTCTCGCTCACCGCACGGGTAAACGCAACTACGTCGTGGCGGGTCTGCTCCTCGATCTCCTGAATGCGAGGCACACTGAAGCCTGCATTGTCTCTAATCTTCTGCACATCCTCAGCCGGAATAACTCCGAGCTGGCTCCAAGCCTCACAAGAGAGGATTTCCACTTCGAGATAGGCGTTGAACTTATTTTCCTCAGTCCAGACGTCTCTCATCACTTTGCGCGAATATCTTTCTACCATTTCTATTTATTTTTCAAAAACTCTGTTACAGCTGTCTCGATGCGTGCAGCGATGTCCTCGCTTGGGCTTGGCTCAAACTTAGAAGCAGTGATGTGCTCATAAAGCTCGATATAGCGCTCTGTGATGCCGGAAATCACTTCTTCTGTCATCTCAGGCACAGTCTCACCATCTCTTCCCTGGAAACCACCGGCCATCAGCCACTCTCTTACAAACTCCTTTGAAAGCTGCTTCTGGCGCTCGCCGGCAGCAAGTCTCTCTTCATAGCCCTCTGCATAGAAATAACGTGAAGAGTCAGGAGTGTGAATCTCATCCATGAGGATGATCTGACCGTCTCTCTTGCCGAACTCATATTTAGTATCAACAAGGATAAGTCCCTGCTCTGCAGCCATCTGAGTACCTCTCTCAAAAAGTGCACGTGTATAGGCCTCAAGCTGAGCATAATCCTCCTCGCTCACGATACCTCTTGCGATGATCTCCTCACGAGAAATATCCTCATCGTGACCCTCGGCAGCCTTGGTTGTCGGAGTAATGATCGGCTGAGGGAACTTCTGGTTTTCTACCATACCATCAGGAAGAGCCACACCGCAGATGCTTCTCTTACCTGCCTTGTACTCTCTCCAGGCGTGGCCTGTGAGGTAACCGCGGATAACCATCTCAACAAGGAACGGCTCGCAACGGTAGCCCACAGTAACCATTGGATCCACAGCTGCGATCTTCCAGTTAGGAACGATATCAGCGGTAGCATCCAAGAACTTAGAAGCTATCTGATTGAGAACCTGACCCTTAAATGGAATACCCTTTGGAAGGACAACATCAAAGGCTGAGATGCGGTCTGTAGCGACCATTACGAGATAATCATTTCCGATGCTATAGACATCGCGGACCTTGCCTGTGTATTTGGCTACCTGGCCCGGAAAGTTAAAATCAGTGCTGACAAGAGCTTTCATAAAATCTATAAATATAACAATGCGAATATACACAAATTTTATGTACTTTTGTGTAGTTTATTTAGACATACAATGATTTATCGCGACTCTGAAATCCACGAAGAATGTGGTGTCTTCGGCATCTGGGGCGTTCCAGATGCAGCCAATCTCACCTACTACGGTCTACACGCTCTGCAGCATCGCGGCCAGGAAGGCTGCGGCATTGTAGCTTGTGACGAGAACAAGAAGCTCAGAAGAGCCAAGGGAGAAGGACTTGTAAATGAAGTATTTACAAAGGAAAAGCTAGATGCGCTGCAGGGTCATATGGCCATCGGTCATGTGAGATACTCAGGCGCAGGCGGCCGCGGAATTGAAAACGTGCAGCCGCTACTCTTCCACCACCACACAGGAGATTTTGCCATCGCTCACAACGGTAACATCGTCAATTCAGAGCAGCTCCACCACTATCTTGAGGAGA
Source organism: Bacteroidales bacterium (assembly GCA_017383945.1). Classification (GTDB taxonomy): domain Bacteria; phylum Bacteroidota; class Bacteroidia; order Bacteroidales; family UBA932; genus Cryptobacteroides. The sequence continues at coordinate 9,479 of JAFNUQ010000111.1, forward strand.
AAGGCAGTCTCTTCCAGACAGCCTCAGACAGCGAAATTCTCGCTCACCTCATCAAAAAAGACACAAAAGACCGCCGCAGACCGCGCATCTATGCAATCAGAGAGGCTCTCAATATGATTGAGGGCGCGTTTGCATTTGTCATCCTCACACAAAACCGCATCTATGCGCTCCGCGACAAGCACGGCCTCAGACCACTTTCTATCGCAAAGCTAGGCGAAGGTTATGTTGTCAGCAGCGAGACCTGTGCATTTGATGTAATCGGAGCGGAATACATCCGCGACGTGGAGCCGGGCGAGATCGTGACAATTGACCACCAGGGCATCAGATCCAACAAATATTCAGACTATCAGCACCACTTTATGTGCTCGATGGAGTATATCTACTTTGCCCGCCCGGACAGCGATATCGAGGGTTGCAATGTCCACAACTACCGCAAGAACAGCGGTCGCATCCTCTGGGAAGAAGCTCCCGCAGATGCAGATATCGTAGTCGGCGTACCAGACTCAAGCCTCAGTGCAGCAATGGGTTATGCAGAGGCTAGCGGTCTTCCATATGAGATGGGTCTGATCAAGAACAAATACATCGGCCGCACCTTCATCCAGCCATCACAGGCCATGAGAGAGAAGGGCGTGAAGATGAAGCTTTCTGCTGTAAAGACCATCGTCAAAGGCAAGAGGATCGTGCTTGTAGACGACAGTATCGTGAGAGGTACAACTTCTAAGCGCATCATCAAGATGCTTC
>JAFNUQ010000112.1 GCA_017383945.1 Bacteroidales bacterium
ATGATGGAGAACTTCTTTGGACTTATGAAGTCAGAGTTGCTATATTTGCAGGAGTGGGACAGCGTAGAGCAGTTTGCAAAGGAACTGGTTAAGTATATACGCTACTACAATAATGATAGAATCAAACTGAGGCTAAAAGGAAAGAGCCCGGTGCAATACCGAGCTCTGTTCCAATCTAAGTCAGCCTCTTAATAATGTTAAACCGTCCAACTTTTGGGGGTCACATCACAAACCGGGGATTTTTATTATGTATAAACTTTATTTAGAGACTCTTATAACCATAAAGCTGTAGGCCGGAAGAGTGACTGTGCAGGAGCCAGAGACAACATTTGAACGGCTGACTACCGGCTGTGCAGCAGTATCGCTTAACTCTCCAGTGAGCAGGCTTTTGGTCACGCGTCCGCGCGAATATTCGCTTGGAAGCTTCACCTCAACGGTATTGTCAACCGGAAGCATATTCACCAGCTTCACAATCAGATCGCCGCTCTTCTGATCCACCACTACAGAATTTGCGAGTCTGCGAGCGATAGAAGCATCGCGAGGACTGAGGTCCAACGACGAAGGAAGGTAGATATCTCCCGCATTCTGGCCGAAGAGAGCCTGGACATAGTAACCTGTGGTCGGCTCAACAGTGGTGTTGGTAAAATAGATAAGGTCAGGGTTCCACTGGGTATGGCCTTTCTTTGCAAGAAGCGGGGCATAAGAAGTCATCTCAACTACATCGGCGTTGCGCTCAACGTGGCAAAGGTATGCAGCCTCGGTCAATGCTGACTCCAGGCAATTGCTGCGATTTGGAAGATGAGAAGCATATTCGCCCAGATAGACCTTGGTTCCTCCACGAGGATATTTGTCATAAAAATCCTGATTATTGATAAACCATCCCGGAGGATTATAATAGTGCTCATCAACTAGTTCCAGGCCCAACTCCTGAGCAAATCTCCAGCCCTCCTCGTAGTCAGCTCCCTGATAGAACGGCCCTACGGTACCAATCACAGTAATCTCTGGGCAGCGCTCTTTCAAAGCCTTATAAATCAGGTCAAAACGCTCCTCAAACACCTTTGTAATCAGGTCTTCGTTTCCGATACCTATATATCTAAGACCAAATGGTTCAGGATGTCCGGCCTAAGCACGCATTTTTGCCCATTTACTCTTCTTAGGGTCGCCGTTGGCCCACTCAACAAGGTCTACTATATCCTGGATATATTCATCCATTTCTTCAAGCGGGAGACCTCCCTGCTGGCCATATCCTCCCACATTGGAGTTCTGACAAGGCACAGCTGCCGGAATAATTGGGATAGGTTCTGCTTCCAGGTCCTCGCACATCTGGAAATATTCATAATAGCCCAATCCCAGACTCTGGTGATAGCCCCAGATATTCCAGTTAGGCACTCTCTGCTCAAGCGGACCGATTGTGTTCTTCCAGCGGTACATATTATCCAGACCATCGCCGTGTGCCACACAACCGCCAGGGAAACGCACAAAACGCGGTTTCAAGTCAGCAAGCGTCTGAGCAAGATCCGGACGGAGGCCATTCTTGCGGCCCTTAAATGTATTCTGCGGGAAGAGCGAAATCATATCCAGAGCTACTTCTCCCTCAAAGGGGATCTCCAGCTCAAGTTTAGCATTATCGCATGTCTTTGAGGCTGTAATCACGCCGGCAGTTTTCTTCCAGTTGCGGTTGCGGGCTGAAAGCTTGGCCTTGCCGATCACAGCGCCACTTTCATCAACAATGCGTGCAATCACAGGGCCTCCTCCATCAATTGCGCGGGCATAAAGGCTCACGTCATACTTCTCTCCCGCCTTCACAGCGATTCCGTCGTAGCCACTGTTTGCAAAGCGGGCGCCTCTTTCCGCTACGCGAATTCTGGCATAATTAGGATTATTTGCATGAAGCGGATCTATCTGATCCACAAACCATTGCGCACCTTCTCCCGTGAGTGTCCAGGCATAACTGCTATTCCACTTGCTATCACGATGCCTCTTGTCGCGTGGGTGATATTCAAAATCACGATTCTGCACGAGTTCTGCATACAATCCTCCGTCGGCCGCATAATTGATATCTTCAAAGAAAATACCCATCAGCATATTGCTAATCTGCTTCGGTTTATCTGACTCTATGCTAAGAGTGAGAGTTCTAGGCTTGAGGCCATGGAAGCGTTCTGCATCGTCAGCAAGGCGTTCAGCATTTTCTTCCGCCTGTGCAGCAGCCATCTGCACAGCATCAAGCATAATCTTGAGCACCGGCCATTCAACGCAATGTATGTCTCCGGTCTGTTTTCCGCTGATTGGGAGCACAACGCTCACCCTTTCCGGGAGCTGATAGTCAGAAAGGACCTTCTCGCTAGGGAGATATTCCTGAGGAATCCAGTTGACGAAGTTTGGCGTATGAGCGATGCCCATCACAGACTCCTTCTCATTGACCTCAAAAATCACATCCCAGCTACCATCCGGAAGAGCAACTACTCGAGGATTGAGCATTCTTTTCTGAGAGCTCCAATCGCCGTAATCACTTTTTACAAAGCTATATAGAGGACCGATTTCGTGCCAAGACTGCTGATCTGCAGACCAGGCAAAATGAAGTCCGTTCTTATCGTTATTCTGACCAGTAGAGTAAGAAAACAGATATACCTTTTCTGGTCGTGGCTGCGCATTGGAACCCAACATGGTCACAGTCGCGAGTACCACAAGCAACATTAACTTTGATATCTTCATATCACTATTTATTAATCAATGATTTAGCAGCATTTTCGCCTGCGAGATTTCCAGTACAGAACGCAAGTTGCAGATTGTATCCTCCGGTATCGGCATCGACATCCAGCACTTCGCCGCAGAAATATAAGCCCGGCACTACGCGTGACTCAAAGGTCTTGGCGACAACACTATCGGAAGATACGCCACCGGCAGTCACGACAGCTCTTTCATATCCGACATACCCTGCAATATCAAACTTCCATTCTTTAATAGCCTTGGCAATACTTGGAAGATTGACCCAAAGTTTGCTCTCATTGCGAGAGCGGCGCTCGAGAGTCATAATCTCCGGATGAGCTGCGGTAAAGCCCGGAATCAGATCCCAAGGCATCAATTTACCAAGCAGGACACGACACTTTTCTTTCTCGCGAAGGCGTCTAGAACGCGGGTCCTTATCAACTTCTTGCCAGAGTTCCTTTACTCTAGTAACTACCTCTGTGAGTTCTACACCTGGCTTGAGATCAAGGACATATGACACTCTTGAACCATTAATCAACGACTTGACAGCCTTACGGCTAAGCTGGAATCCTATAGGACCTTCAATACCGCCATCTGTAAAGTAGACATCACCAAACTCCTGATCGATGAGCTGTCCCTCAACCTGAAGTCCTAATTGCACATTTTTCAACTGCACATTACATAGTTTCTCTCCGTCCTCGGTCAGAGGAGTACTCCTGTCAATATGCAGATCCTTGCTTTCAGTCTGCTTATATCCTCTTGGCACAAGCGCTGTGAGCGAAGGGAAGGTCGGTTCTATCTTATGATTGAGCTCTTTAGCCCAGTTCAAGCCGTCGCCGCTTGAACCTGTGCTCGGATAGCTCAATCCTCCTGTAGCCACAATCAAGCGGGCGCAAGAGCACTTGGTACCGTCGGTCAGGACAAGCTCAAACCCAGGACTAATGCTCTGAACCTCAGCTTCATATATAATCTTCACACCCACTCCGTGACACGCTCTCACCAGAGCATCTACCACATCACTAGCGTGATAGGAAGCCGGAAAAGCCCTATCTCCTCTCTCTACCACAGTCGACATCCCCACAGCCTCAAAGAAGTCAATGACAGCCTGAGGAGGAAGGGAATAAAAAGCTGATTTCACAAGATTTGGCTTTGACCTGATGTGTGAAGAAAATTCATTCCAGTCCTTGAGATTGGTAAAATTACATCTGCCTTTGCCCGTAATCATTACCTTGCGAGCAGCACGAGGCATC
>JAFNUQ010000113.1 GCA_017383945.1 Bacteroidales bacterium
CGATGATTACAGGGTATCTCCAATCCCTGCGGAGAAAATCCCAGCTCTTGATGGTGCCGGTATTGTCGTTGAATCTAAGTGCCAGCTTATGAGCACAGTCAATCATTGTCTGCGCATATTTATCTTCCTCTCCAGTGAGCCTGAGTCCGTTTCCAAAACTGCAATTGATCTGGAAACCGATATCGTGATCGGTCTTTCTATCTTTCAGCTGAGCCAGCGGAAGAGTATACTTCTCGGCAAGGTCTCTGATGGCCTGGTCGCCAGTATGCTCGTAGATGAGCCAGAGTGTGCCAGGGTAAAATCCTGTGCACCACCAGCCGATGTCGGATGTCCTTAGACTGCCGTCAGGGTTGGTGCTGCGAGGAAATGCAGTTACTTCCTGCTGGTTTAGTGTCTGGTCTATAGCTATGTATTTTTCCACAGCTAAATCCATCACTCTTTCTGTCAGTTGTTCAAAACTTTCTTGCTTGGGAGCGCAGCTGCAAAGTATCAGTGCAATTGCTGCAAACAGGTATAGTCTTTTTGTACTCATAAATGCAAACTTAATTAATTTATTCCAATCTATGCACTTCTGCAGCCAAAATGTTGTTAGGTGATGTAAACAAAAAATTTTATCTTTGTCTAATATGATGACAGCAGCAGAAATTAAATATATTAAGAGCCTAAAGGAAAAAAAGTTCCGCGATTCCAGCGGGCTGTTTGTGGTTGAGGGAGAGAAGATGGTTGCTGAGGCTCTCGCATCTGACTTTAAGGTGCGTCAAGTGATACGTGTTGAAGATGTGGGAGAAAATACTATGTCTCGCATCAGCGGACTGACCTCTCCGCCACCTGTATTGGCTGTTGTCGAGCAGAAACGCTCGCATTGTGCTGAGCTTGCAGAGGGACTTTGTCTAGCACTGGATTCCGTTAGGGATCCGGGTAATATGGGCACTATAATTCGCTTGGCGGACTGGTTTGGAGTGAAGACAATCTACTGCTCAGATGATTGTGTCGAGGTCTATAATCCCAAGGTCGTGCAGGCTTCAATGGGATCTGTCTTCAGAATCAATATAGTTGTATGTGACTTGTTGCAGCTTTGTTCCCGTTTTAAGGATGCCGGTAGAAAAATCTATGGTACATTCCTCGATGGTAGCAATATTTACCAAAGCAATCTGGAGGATAATGCATTGATCGTGATGGGAAATGAATCCAATGGTATCAGTCTTGCTGTAAGGAATCAGGTTGATGCACGCGTGCTTATCCCTTCTTTTGGTGGCAGTAAGGCAGAGAGCCTTAATGTGGGAGTGGCTACTGCAGTGGTGCTGTCAGAGTTCAGACGCAGATGAGAAGATATCTATACATATTGGCGGCGATGTTGCTCGTTACTTCCTGCAGTACTACTAAGTTGCTGTCGGAAGGACAGTTCCGTCTAGCTGAAAATGAGATAGCTATAGAGAGCTCAGACAAGCTCAGTAGCAGTGAGTTTACTCCTTATCTCAAGCAGCAAGCCAATACCTCTCTGATATTTGGTTGGAATCCTGCTCTCAATATTTATAACTGGTCCAATGGCAGTGGCGACGGTATCAATGCATTGTGGCAAGCTATAGGCCAGGCTCCCGTGGTTTTTGACGAGTCTCTGGTGGCTCAGAGTAAGGACAATATTTTAGTCCATTTAGGAAATCTGGGCTATTATAACGCCAGCGTAGACTCGGAAATTCAGTTAAAGGATAAGCTGGCCAAGGTAAAATATACGATCAAGACAGGTAAACGCAAGAAGATAGATAAAATCATATATGATGTGCCGTCAGGTCAGTTTGCGGAGGATTTTTATGCTGATACTGTAAATGTCTCTGTGCGTCCCGGCGACTATCTCAATGATGAAATCCTAGAGCAGGAGTCTGTCAGAGGTGCAGAGCATTTCCGTAGGCTTGGATATTATTCTTTCAATAAGAATCATTATTTCTTTGAGGCAGATACTCTTGGTGATAGTAATATCCTGTACTACAGGGTCAGAGAGTATACTAGAAATGAGCCGGCGTCGGCAAGTGAGCCGCTTCGCAAATATTATTTCAACGATGTGAGCATTTCGCACGATGCCGATATCAAACTCAAACCCAAGCTGTTGAAGCGTCTCAATAGTATTCTTCCCGGAGATATCTATAACGAAGATGTGGTAAATACAAGCTATAATCGTCTTGCGTCTCTAAATGTGTTTGGTGCTGTAAATGTCGAGACTGAGGCTGTAGATACAAATCTTGTCAATTGCAGTGTGCAGTTAAGCGGTGCGAATATGCTTGGTTTCAAGGCCAATGCCGAGATGTCTTCAAATTCTTCAGGACTTTTTGGAATTTCGCCTCAGCTGACATTCTTCCATAGAAATCTTTTTGGCGGTGGTGAGAGACTTAATCTTGGTTTTACCGGTAATTGGCAATCACGCCCGGGCACAGCAGTAAGCTCACTTGAAGTCGGTGTCTCTGCCGGCTTGAGCCTTCCAAACCTTTGGCTGCTCAATCCAAAGAAAAGTGAAAACCGCTATGTCCCTCGCACAGAGATCAATGCTTCGTTTAACTATCAGAACAGACCGGAATATAGAAGAAATGTAGCAAGTTTCTCTTATGGCTACTCGGGTCGCTTCGGAGAAAAGCTTTACTATCAGATTTATCCTTTGAAGTTCAGCCTTGTCAATCTTCACGAGTTGAGTGAGAACTTCTATGATATGCTTCTTGAAAATCCTTATCTATGGGATTCTTTCAAAGATCAGACAGATCTAGGATTGGGTGCACAATTGTATTACACCAGCGACAACAGCATCGTGCCCAAGTCTTCATATCATTTTGTGAGGTTGAATTTTGATAGCTCAGGTAATTTCCTCTCTTTGTTCAACAGACATCTCCCGCTTAGCGGACAGGGGACAGAGCGTCTTTTCCTGGGACTTCCATATCAGCAATATCTTAGAGCAGATCTTTCTGTGGGTAAGACCTTCAGCTTTGATGTAGATAATAGGCACGCGCTGGCAATGCGCCTACACGCTGGTATAGGTAATGCCTATGGCAATTCTAACGCGCTGCCGTTTGAGAAACAGTTCTATGTCGGAGGAGCAAGCAGTATGCGAGGCTGGCAGGTGAGGACTTTAGGTCCCGGCTCTGACAAGATGGAGGATATCTTCCTGATTCCAAGCCAGACCGGTGATGTGAAGTTTGAGTTTGATATGGAATATAGATTCAAGATGTTCTGGAAGCTTGAAGGTGCATTGTTTGCCGAGGCTGGAAATGTCTGGATTCTAGATGATATAAAAGATCATTTTGATCCTCATACCATCGCCGCAGACTGGGGCCTGGGTGTGAGAATGAATCTTGATTTTATTTTGATTAGAGTTGATGCAGGTTTTAAGCTACACGATCCATCTAGAGCAGCGGGATCAAGATGGCTGACTCCTCGTCAATGGTTTGATAGTAATGGAGCTGCCGTGCACTTCGGTGTGGGTTATCCGTTTTAACTGATTTTCTATGAAATATATTGTATATCAGGCGCTTGCGCGACTTTGGGGTAAAGGAAAGCTATCTAGCTGGGATGCAAAGACACTTAAGTACATAAATTCAATGGGTGTTGATTTTCTGTGGCTCACAGGTATCCCTAGACACTCTACAGGAAAAAGTTTTGTCAAAGGCGATCCTGGCTCGCCATATTCGATCAGCGATTGGTTTGATATCAATCCTTATCTTGCTGACAATCCGGATCAGGTATTTGACGAGTTTGATAAGCTGGTCAAGAGGGTACATAAATATGGCCTTAAGCTGATTATTGACTATATTCCAAATCACGTTTCTCCGGATTATCAGGGAAAGATAGTACGCCATAATTATTGTGATGGTGACTGGACCGATACATTGAAAAACGACTGGTCAAACCCACAGACACTTGAGGCAATGAAGGAAATTCTTTCGTTCTGGGCTGCAAAGGGCGTAGACGGCTTCCGTTGTGATATGGTTGAACTCGTTCCTGCCGACCAGCTTGGCGAGTTGATCAAAACAACAAAAGCATCTTATCCTGATCTCATTTTCATAGCAGAGGCCTATTCCAAGGATAATTATCGTCATTATATTGAGAAGGTGGGTTTTGACTATCTATATGATAAGTCGGGACTTTATGATAGCCTTGTGTCCATCTGCAAGCACGGTAGCACAGCAAGGTCACTGACCTGGAACTGGCAGTGGCTTTCTGATATGCAGCCTAAGATGCTCAATTTCCTGGAGAATCACGATGAGCAGAGGGCTGCCTCATCTGAAATATTTGGCTCTGCGGCGTCTAGTTTTGCAGCGCTGGGCCGCTCGTTGCTTTTCAATGAGGCTGCTTTTATGATTTACTTTGGCCAGGAGGCTGGCGAATCTGCTCCTGAGAGTGACAACGCAAGGACATCCATCTTCAATTGGTCTAAGCCTGAGGGATTATCTGCACTCTATCAATATGTCTGCAAAGGCAAGGAACTTCCGGAAGAGAGGGCTCAGATATTCAAGCGCTATCAGGAGCTTCTGGGGCTGGCTCAGCTTCCTGTATTTAAGGAAGGTAAGACCTGGGATCTCTGCTATTGCAACCAGAATATGCCTGGCTTTGATGTTGACAAGCATTTTGCGTTCTTGCGTTATGATGATCAGAGCTGCTATTTTGTGCTTTGTAATTTCTCTAGATTCCCTGCTTCTGTGCGCCTGTGGATACCGGAAGAACTCCACAATATCACAGGCTGCCCGACAATAGATGCGGATGCTCCTTCGCGTGATGTAACTGTCATAAAATTAAGATAATATGCTTCTTGTTGCTCTGCTCAGCCTGCTGATTTCTTTTACTGGTATTACAGATCATCCAAGGTTGCTTCTGCCTCAAGGCGAAGAACAACTCGTGTTGCAGGCGGTAGAGGCAGATGAAGGAATTGCAAAGGTGCATCAGGGTATTCTGGAGCAAAGCGAAGCCTTTCTGACCAGTAGTCCGGTGATTTATAAAAAAGAAGGCAAGCGCTTGCTTTTTGTTTCTCGAGAGGCATTGAAGCGCATCTTCTATCTTTCCTATTCTTACCGTATGACAGGTGAGGAAAGGTATGCTGCACGCGCTGTGCAGGAAATGCTGCAGGTCTGCAGTTTTGCGGACTGGAATCCTTCGCATTTTCTGGATACAGCTGAGATGGCTCTTGGTGTTGCAATCGGCTATGACTGGCTTTATGACTATATGAGTGAAGAAGACAGGGCTGTTGTGCGCAAGGGATTGATTGATAATGCTTATTCGGAGGCAACTGGAAGATTTACAGGCTTTTATAAAAATGCCAATAATTGGAATCAAGTCTGTAATGCCGGACTTCTCTATGCTGCTCTTGCTTTGTATGAGGATACGCCGGAAGAGTCTCAGGCCCAGATAAAGCGTTGTATTGATTCAAATCCAGTAGCCTTGACCTGCTATGGTCCGGATGGTGCATATCCGGAAGGTTTTAACTATTGGGGCTATGGAACTTCTTTCCAGGTGCTCTTGATTGAGGCATTGCAGACTGCGCTAGGAGATGACTATGACCTGAGTGAGGCTCCGGGTTATCTGAAGTCCGCATATTTCCTGCAGATGGCTTCTGCTCCGAGCGGTAAGGTATGGAATTTCTATGATGCTAGAGAGCAGACATCCTGCAATATGATGTTGTATTGGTTTGCTGCTCAGCTTGGTGATCCAAGTGTGATATATCTTGAGCAGCAACGTCTGCGTGAGCTTCCGCAGGGCTTTGCCGGCGAGAGCGGAGAGGATTATTTTGCAGAGCATCGATTGTTGCCGTGTCTGCCGATTTTTGCCCGCAAGATGGATCTCTCTAGAAACGCTTTGCCACAGCAAAAGTTCTTTGTAGCTGAAGGTGGCAATACTCCTTTATTTATCTACCGTCAGGGTTGGAAGAGCAGAGAGGATGTATATATGGCAGTAAAGGGAGGTTCTGCTTCAACTTCACACGCCCATATGGATGCTGGCAGCTTTATCTATGAGAAGGATGGGGAGAGATGGGTGATGGATCTTCCAATGCAGGAGTATATCACTCTTGAGAGTAAGGGACTAGATATCTGGAATATTAGGCAGGATAGTGATCGCTGGGATGTGTTCCGTATGGGAAATGACTCGC
>JAFNUQ010000114.1 GCA_017383945.1 Bacteroidales bacterium
ATTTCTGTCACCATTGGAGCATCAGGGGAGCAGCTGCGCTTGAACTGCTGCGAGAAGAAACGCTTCATAAATACAGAAGCCCATTTCTCTATAGTTTCCGGATCATACTTGCCTTGGAAGGCATTGACAGCAAGCAGACATAATTTTTCCTTGCTATAACCCCATTTTACAAAATTATAGATAAAGAAATCGTGCAGCTCATAAGGGCCGACAAAATCTTCTGTCTTCTGAGCGATATTTCCTTCTGTATCAGTAGGCTTGAGTTCCGGACTGATAGGGGTGTCGACTATATCTTCAAGCACTGCGGCAAGTGGTGCAAGATCTGAATATACAGTCCTTGCTGCCCACAGCACTATACTCTGAATCAATGTCTTAGGCACGCCTGCATTGACTCCGTACATTGACATATGGTCGCCATTGTATGTACACCAACCAAGAGCAATTTCAGAGAGGTCACCGGTACCCACGACAATCGCGCCTTCTTTTCCTGCAACATCCATCAAGATCTGTGTCCTTTCTCTAGCCTGGCTGTTTTCATAGGTAAGTTCAGCAACTGACTCATCGTGATTAATATCAATGAAGTGTTGTCTGACTGCAGGTACTATACTGATTTCTCTGCTGTCGATACCTAGCTGCTGCATGAGTTGATCTGAGTTGCTATGGGTGCGCTTAGAAGTGCCAAATCCAGGCATACTGATTCCAATGATACCCTTTCTATCAAGTCCCAGCTTATCAAATGCATTTACACACACAAGGAGCGCAAGGGTAGAGTCAAGTCCTCCGGAAACGCCCAGAACAACCTTCTTGCAGGAGATATGTTCAAGACGAGTACAAAGCGCAAGGCTCTGGATTTCAAATGCTTCCGCTAGTCTCGCATCTCTCTGCGGATCAGAAAGCTGACTTGGGAGGAAAGGCGACGGATCAATATTCTTTTTCAGGCAGTTGAAGTCAGGAGAGACAATCTCTTCTGCAACAATATATCTGTACTCCGGAAGAGTATCCACCTGATCAAGCTGCATCTTTGCTGAATTGATCTTGTCCAGGTCAACATCACAGATACAAGTGCATCCCTCAAGAGCAAATCTCTGCGATCTTGCCTCGCAATTGCCGAGTTCGTTGACGCAGGCAAATCCGTCATAGACAAAGTCGCCAGTAGACTCACCATAGCCGCAAGCAGCAACAACACAAGCACTTGCAGTGCGTGAAGTATGAGCAGAAAGCTGCATTTCAAAAGCATCCGAGCTTCCGGCAAATGAAGGCGCTGCAGCAGGGCAGAGCAGGATTTGAGCTCCGGCAGCACAGGCATAGCAGCTTGGCGGCACGATAGCGCCGAATTCGCTTGCAAAAGCGACAGCAACTGTAGCCCCGGCAGCTTCTACCAGAATATCTTCTCCTACAGGAATATCTTTCTGACCAGCATAGTCAAAATAGCAGACAGAAAGGTCTGCAGCAGGATGGAAATATCTGTTCTCCGAGCGAGAAAGTACCTGCTTAGGAACGATTGCCAGAATCTTGCCTGCCTGGCAGATGAGCGCGCAATTATAAACGCCATTACGGATAAACAACGGTGCACCTATACAGAACAAGACATTAGAAGAAGATGTCTCGGCCAGGATCTTTGATACTGCAGATTGCACGTCACACAATAAAGTGCTCTGGTTGAACAAAGCCTTTATAGTTGAGCCGCTCACCGACAATTCCGGAAAAACAACAATCTGTGCGCCTGACTGACTTGCAGCATTTAACTGTGAGATTATCTCAGCGGCGTTTTTATCGCAAGATGCAGGGAAAACACGCGGACTTACTGCCGCAACTCTAACAAATCCGTAATTAATACTCATCGTATGCACAATTAGAGTTCAAAAATACAAAACAAAGAGATTATTTAGAATATTTATTTTTATTTTTGTTTGTTAGAACCTAATATAGCTAGTTATGTCAGTTGATAGATCAGGATTGGTACAGAAGTCTTTTGAGAAAAAAGCTCAGGAAATCGAGATCCCTAACGCCAAACCGTCGGAATACTATGGTGAACTCATCTTTGACAAAAAGAAGATGAGCAAGTATCTTGATAAGGATACCCTTCAAGCTCTTCTTGCTTGTATTGAGGGTGGTCGTCATCTCGATAGAGCAACAGCTGACGCGGTAGCAAAGGGGATGAAAGAATGGGCTCTTGAACACGGAGTCACACACGTCACCCACTGGTTCCAGCCTCTGACAGAAGGCACAGCGGAAAAGCACGATTCGCTGATTGAGTATGACGGCAATGGCGGCGTGATCGAGACATTTGACGGCAGAAGTCTTGCTCAGCAGGAGCCTGATGCTTCTTCGTTTCCAAGCGGTGGCATCAGAGCTACATTTGAGGCAAGAGGCTATACAGCCTGGGACCCTACATCACCTGTCTTTATCCAGGAAGATACTCTCTGTATTCCGACAGTATTTATTTCTTATACAGGCGAAGCCCTCGACTACAAGACACCACTAAAGCGCTCGCTCAGAGCGGTTTGCGATGCAGCACTCCCTCTCTGCCAGCTGTTTGATTCAAAGGTAAACAAAGTATATTGCTATCTCGGATGGGAGCAGGAATTTTTCCTTGTAGACGAGTCTTTGTATTCAGCCAGGCCCGATCTGACCATTACCGGCCGCACATTGATGGGTCATAATTCGTCTAAGAACCAGCAGCTTGACGATCACTATTTCGGTGCTATTCCGTCTCGTGTCGCTGCGTTCTTGAGAGATGTTGAGATCAGGGCTCATAAGCTTGGAATACCTCTGAAAACCCGCCACAACGAGGCTGCACCAAACCAGTTTGAGATTGCTCCTATCTATGGCGAAGCCAACCTCTCCAACGACCAGAACCAGATAGTGATGAACATTATGAATTCGGCTTCGCGCAAGCACGGATTTGTAGTGCTCTTCCACGAAAAGCCATTCAAGGGCGTCAACGGTTCGGGCAAGCACAACAACTGGTCTTTGGGCACAGATACGGGCACAGCACTCTTTGCTCCGGGCAAGGATGCGCTCGGCAACCTTCAATTCATCACATTCTTTGTCAATGTGTTGGCAGCAGTGCAGAAGCATAATTCGCTGCTCAAGTCCTCTATCGTCAGTGCAACCAACGCAGACCGTCTGGGCGGAGGCGAAGCTCCACCTGCCATTGTATCCGCATTCCTCGGTAAGACAATGACCGATGTCCTTAGAAAGCTTCTGGTATTGCCTTCTGATACACCGATAGAAATCGCAGGAAAGACAGGTACCAGCCTTGGACTTGTAGAGCTTCCGGAGATTTTTGTAGACAATACAGACAGAAACAGAACTTCTCCTTTTGCGTTTACGGGAAATAGATTTGAGTTCAGAGCAGTCGGTTCAAGTGCCAACTGCGGTAGCGCTCTTTCAACTCTCAACGCAGCAGTTGCAGAACAGCTTATATCATTCAAGGCAGCTCTCGATGTAGAGCTATCAAGCGGCAAGCCTTTGAATATCGCTGTGATGGATACACTGAAACCTATCATCGCATCAGTGATTGATGTAGTGTGCTTTGACGGCAATGGTTACAGCGAAGAGTGGCAGCAGGAGGCTAAGCGCAGAGGACTTGATACTCAGACCAATGTTCCGGAGATGATCAAGGTGTTTGAAAGCGAGCCTTCGATCAAGATGTTCCAGACCACGGGCGTCTACTCAGAAAAGGAAATTCATGCACGCAATGAGGTAAGATGGAATATCTATAGCAAGAAAGTGCAGATTGAGTCAAGAGTTCTTGTAAGGATGGCGACCAATCACATTATCCCTGCAGTGCTCGAATACAAGACCAAGCTTCTCAAAGAAGTTGCTTTGTGCAAGGAAGTATTTGGAAACACCAACGGCTGCACTATCGAGCTCGAGATGATACAGACCATCTCAGAGTGCGTAGAGCAATTGAGAGTCCGCACCAAGGAGATGCAGGAGGCCAGAGCAAGAGCCAATGCGATAGAAAGCGAATATAAAAAAGCTCTGGCATATTATGATATTGCACAGAGCTTTGACGGCATCAGAGGTCCAATAGATATGCTTGAAGAGATTGTAGACAACAATATCTGGCCTCTGCCTAAGTATCGCGAATTGCTGTTTATCAGCTAGTTATAATACATGAATAATATATACAAGACCTAGCGAAATCGCTGTTGTATTAGGCTTGTATGCACCAATATTCAGAGCCGGGCTTTCAAGAGTCTGGCTCTTGTTGCTTAGATGGGCATAGAGCTTGAGCTTCTTATCGTTTTCAAGAGGGAAGTATTCTAAACACAACTGGTTGTTTATAGTGGTGCAATAACGTCCGGTTACAAAACGATCTGTCGCTTTGAATACATCCATGGTTTCGTATACGCATTTGATATAGGCATTCCACTTAGGGTGGAAACTATAGTCAACATTTGCTATGAGCGTGAGATAATCCACATTCTCGGCAGTAGTCGGATTGACGAGATTAAGGGCACTCAAACGACCTTGGCTATCAATACCTTGTCTAGAGTACATCACGTCAAAGTAGGCAAGTACCGGGCCTTTCTCGTAGACATTACCGGCAGTGAGATAGTAGATATTTTTACCCTTGGCAAGAGAACCTGCAGATGAAGCATATCTAAATTGAAGAGCGCCATCAGCATAGGTTCCGTTCCAATTGACTGTTGCGATTAAAGGCAATTTGGTAGGCTCAACGCCAACAGGAAGGCCATAAGGGAAAAGGTCGCTGTCGCTACCGCTTCTGTTATTGGAAACCTCAAGGACAAGCTCATCCGTATCGCTGATTTTCCAGGTACCCATAAGTCCGGCCTGATAACATGCAACAGCAGAGTTAAAGTCACTGAACTCCCTGACTCTCAATGCACTCACATAATATTCATAACCGCCTAGAGCCACAAAAGACTTTCCTGCAGTGAGTGTAAAGTTGTCACTGATATTCCAGTTAAGGTAGGCCAGCTCTATTGAAGATGTGAGGTTATCAAGAGAAAAAGGATTGCTATATGCGTTATATGACTGTCTGAAGTGATATGAGAGGTTAGGGGATATAGCACCCAGGAACTCCATTCTCACTCGATTGATCTTAAAGGCAGCCTCATTGAATTCTTTTCCTATATAATTACCACCAAAAGAGGCATTGATTTCCAGGTTGATTTCTGTATCGCTGACCGTCTTTTCTCCGGTAAGACTCTCATTTTGCGCTAATAAGCTGATACTGAAGCAGAGAGACAGTATCAATATAAATAGTTTTCTTCCCATAATGTCGCTATCAATTTACACGCAAAGATAAGAGAAAAAGTGTAATATTTTGGCTTACTTTTTGATTTAGGTCACTCCAAACTAATACTAAATACTATGGAGATAAAACAAGCAACTCGCATTCAAACATCAATCTTTAACGGATTGGAAAAAAGAATATTAGTGTGGATGGCAGAAAGACAGCCGAGATGGGTAAGCTCAAACCTACTGAGTTTCATAGGATTTATCGGGGCTGTAGTCATCGCAGCGGGATTTATACTTTCAGACAAGAATATCAACTATTTATGGATTTCATCTTTAGGCCTGTTGATCAATTGGTACGGGGATTCTATGGATGGTACTCTGGCAAGAGTAAGAAACACTCAAAGACCTATATTTGGGTACTACCTAGATCACATACTTGACGGTGTCAACGAGAGCATAATGTTTATAGGTGCCGGAGTTTCCGCTCTGATGCATTTACCTCTCGCTCTATTTGTTCTGCTTCTTTACCTGCTCCTCACAATCAATGTCAGCATCAATGCTCACCTTCGCAGGGAATTCAAGCTCACATACCTGAAAATGGGCCCTACAGAGTTCAGAATAGCCATTGTAATTGCCAACACAATAATGATTTTCTCTGACAAGGTCAGAAACTTCATCTGGGAAATAGAGATTTTCAATCACCAAATCGCTTTGACATCTTTTGATTGTCTTGCATTGGTACTGATTATACTCCTACTATTTATTTTTGCTGTCAATGTCGTTTCAGATCTAAGATATTACAATAGAGTTGACCCTCCTAAAGTTTGGAAAAATAACTAGTAAGCACATCATAACACGCCTGGTTGATCTGACAGTCTTCTGCACTGGGATTTTGCTCTTCAGCAATACCACCACAGATATCAACGCCCAGAATATCAGTGCCAATCATCTTTATTCCTGTCATCAAGGCAGGAATTGTCATTTGTCCCTGATCCCAATCGGTCCGCGCATATTCCCGCGACAGGACATCAAGATCTATTGAGAGATATACGGGATATCGGATGTCAGATAGCCTTGATATATCTGATTCCTGCTGAATCCATATATCCTGCTTCAAATGAGGGAGTTTGCGCGCATGCAGCACCCAACTTCCACAGCTAAGAAGGTCTCCACCAAATGCCGTCTGCTGATCATCGCTATGATTATCAAACAGTACCAGACAGAAATCTTCTTGTATCTGCTCCAAGGTAAATAAGCTGAGATAGTGATAATCTCCTGTGCCAAGCAGATGGACGGCTCGCAATGGAACTTCCGACAGAGCAGCCCTGATCTGCTCTGCGCTCTCTTCGCTACAATACAAACAAGTACTCTCCAGGTGAGAAAAATCCGCGTTTAAAGTATCCATATTGACATTTTTCATTTCAAAAATACGCTTTTTTTAATGAATTTTGTTATCTTTGTTGAGATATTTACGCACCAATAATGCAACCAGAAGCTATTTTTCCATTAGATCCTGAGAAAATCTATTTCTCTATGGATGAGCTCACGCTCGAGACAGAAGAAGGACCAGTCACTCTCCGAATGGGTGCTTGGTTAAATTTTGACCCTGTCCGCATCCATAAGATGATTAATAAGGATAAGATCCTTCAAGTTGATACACTTGAAGTTCTTAACCCTCTGGTGAGCAAGTTGCGTAGAGCAGATCCTGAATATTACAAGAAATTTATGGGTTTGCGTCTGGTGGTAGACTATCCCGGATATAGCACCGGCATCATAGCTAAGATTCCATTTGAAAATGACCCTGTCGGATTTTACAAATGGTGGAGAAAGGGGAAGCACGAGGATAAGGTATACCTTTCCTTGGGCAATCAGATCCTTCTTTTCCAAAAGGTCGCAATGATGGAGCCGAAGCTCATCCTCAAGAAAGATCTTGAACTCCTAAAACGATAATACAATGGATACACAACTCAAAAAGACTTGTCTGCACGAGTGCCATATGGAACTTGGTGCCAAGATGAGTCCCTTCGGTGGTTTTGATATGCCTATCCAGTATTCTGGAATCATCGACGAGCACAATGCTGTGCGCAATGATGTCGGCGTATTTGACGTGTCTCACATGGGTGAGATATTCGTTTCCGGCCCAGATTCTTTAAAGTACGTTAACCACATTTTCACCAACGACGTCACCAATCTTGAAGAAGGAAAGATCCTTTATGGTATGATGTTATACCCAGATGGTGGTACTGTTGATGATCTTCTAGTTTATAAGGAGTTTGACAGTGAAGCTTTTCTGCTCGTTGTCAATGCATCCAACATTGACAAGGATTATGCTTGGCTTCTCGAGCAGACTGAAGGTTTTGATGTAGTTGTAGAAAACCGCTCAGAAGAGTGGGGCCAGGTTGCCGTTCAGGGACCACAGGCAGAGAAAGCAGTGTGCGAGGTCCTCGGATATCCTCAGGCAGCACCACTTGAGTTCTATACTTTCTGCAATGTTGAAGTAGACGGCACAAGAGTGATCATCAGCCGCAGCGGCTATACAGGAGAAGACGGATTTGAAATCTATGCAACTCCTGAGCTCACAGTTAAATACTGGAATCAGCTTCTTGCAGCAGGTGTTAAACCTTGCGGTCTCGGCTGTAGAGATACCCTCCGCTTTGAAGCAGGTCTTCCACTTTATGGCGATGAGCTCAGCGCTGAAATCAGCCCTGTAATGTCAGGCTTGAGCATGTTCTGCAAGCTTGATAAGGCCGAATTTGTGGGCAAGTAAGATATCGAAGAGCAGAAGGCAAATGGTCCAGCCAAGAAAGTGATCGGCCTCGAGATGGAAGGCGCTGCCGTTCCTCGCGCGGGCTATCCTGTTGAGCTTGCTGATGGCACACAGGTGGGCGTTGTAACTACCGGTTATCATTCGATTTCTC
>JAFNUQ010000115.1 GCA_017383945.1 Bacteroidales bacterium
ATTTTCTTGCAGCCTCCTGCTGAAGAGTTGAGGTGGTAAATGGCGCTGCGCTATGTCTTGTCGCTTCTTTTTTCTCAATATTTGAGATAGTGTAACTTGCGCCAATACTGTCCTCAAGAAAAGCTCGGGCTTCTTCAATAGTGCTGAACTGCTTGTTGAGGGTACCTTTTACTTTGATTCCCTCAGCATTGAAAATAGCCTCGATTCTATAGTATGAGCTGTTCTGGAAGGCCATAATTTCTTTTTCTCTGTCGACAATAAGGCGAAGCGCGACAGATTGCACACGGCCAGCAGAGAGGCCTCTTTGTATTTTCTTCCAGAGCACCGGAGATAGCTCAAAACCGACAAGTCTGTCAAGCACACGACGGGCCTGCTGAGCATTGACAAGCTTGAGATCTATTTCTCTAGGATTTTCTACGGCACGCAAAATAGCGTCTTTGGTGATTTCGTGGAAAACGATACGTCGAGTGCGGTTGATATCCAAGTCAAGAGCTTCGCAAAGGTGCCATGAAATAGCCTCTCCTTCGCGGTCCTCATCGGATGCGAGCCATACCATATCTGCTTTTGCAGCAGCCTTTTTTAATTCGCTGACAAGCTTCTTCTTGTCGTCGGGTATAATATACTCCGGCGTGAAGTTGTTTTCAATATCTACACTTAGCTTGTTATCTCTTAGATCGCGGATATGTCCGTAGCTGGATTTTACAGTAAAATCTTTACCAAGAAATTTTTCTATAGTTTTTGCTTTGGTAGGTGACTCGACGATAACCAAATTGCTCTGCATACCTTTTTTATTGAAATTATTCTGCAAAGTAAGACACAAACTCTGAAAAATTCAAAATTAAATAGCTAATTTTGTGTTTGTTTTGTTCCGTCGTAATTATATTACGACAAATTTTGCTCGATTACAGATTATTGATTTCGAGCCATTAAAAAGAGAAAAATGAAAGACACTACAAAGAAAAAAATAACAAAATGGTTCTGGATCATTTTCCTGTCTCCATTTGTGATTTTAATAACTGCATTGTTGCTTGTCGGCTTGTTTGCCAAGATTCCGTCTTTTGAGGAGCTGGAGCATCCGGACAATAAGCTGGCAACCCAGGTACTAGCTGAAAACGGTGAGGTTCTTGCCACTTTCCACATAGAAAACAGAACCTATGTGAGCTATGATGAACTATCACCAAATCTTGTAAATGCAGCCATCGCAACAGAAGATGCAAGATTCTACAATCACTCCGGTATTGATATGAAGGGTCTTGCCCGCGTTGTGGTCAAGACTGTGTTGATGGGCGATCAGAGCCAGGGTGGTGGTAGTACAATCACTCAGCAGTTGGCCAAGACACTTTATCCTCGTCGCACTGTAGAGAGCAAGATCCCCGGCTGGTCAAAGGTTGTGATGGTGACAGACAAGCTCAAGGAGTGGATAACAGCTGTAAAGCTTGAAAGAGATTACACCAAGAGTGAGATTGTAACAATGTATCTTAACTCCATCTTCTTCGGAAGTGGCGCCTATGGTGTAAAGGCGGCTTCGGAAACATTCTTTGCCAAGGCACCTGCAGATCTCACCGTTGAGGAGGCTGCTCTGCTTGTAGGTATGGTCAACAAACCGACCAGATATAATCCGGTTCTTAACCCGGACCGATCGCTGACAAGAAGAAATTTTGTTATCGGTCAGATGGCAAAGAACGGATATATTACCAAGAATCAGAGAGATTCTATCACCCAGATTCCTATCCAGCTCAACTATCAGGTGCAGGATCACAATGCCGGACGTGCTCCATATTTTAGAGATATGCTCCGCAGGGATATGTCTGCAAGCAAGCCTGAACGCTCTGATTATCAATATCCTGAGGACTATTCTCGTGATTCGCTTCGCTGGATGGAAGATCCAATCTATGGCTGGCTGAATAAAAATAAGAAGCCGGACGGATCTAAATACAATCTTGACCGTGACGGTCTGCGCATCCATACCACAATCAATTATAAGATGCAGCAATATGCAGAAGAAGCGGTTGCGGAGCACTTGGGTAAGAATCTCCAGAAGAGCTTTGACCGAGAGGTAAGATGGAAGAGAAATAAACCGTTTGCCAACGATGTCGACGACAAGACTGCAGCGCAGTTGATGCAGCAGGCGAGACGCTGGAGCGACAGATATCGTCTTCAGAAGCGTGCGGGCAAGACAGATAAGGAAATATATGCCCAGTTCAATGAGCCGGTTAAGATGAGAGTCTTTGCCTGGAATGAAAAGGGATATAAGGATACAACGATGACTCCGGACGACTCTATACGTTACTACAAGGCTATCCTTCGCACCGGCTTTGTCGCTATGGAGCCTAATACCGGACACGTAAAAGCCTACGTCGGCGGTCCAAACTATCGATACTTCAAATATGATAATGTCCGCCAGGGCAAACGCCAGATCGGTTCAACAATCAAACCTTTCCTTTACACATTGGCAATGCAGGAAGGCCTCACTCCTTGTGATAAGGTGGTCAATAACTCGCAGACCTTTGTGCTTTGGGACGGCACGACCTGGACTCCTCGAAGCACTGATAAGGAGGAATATCTTGGTCAGACTGTGACTTTGCGTTGGGGACTTTCAAGGAGTTCAAACAATATCTCGGCCTACCTGATGAAGGAATTTGGTCCGGCGTCACTGGTCAAGATGATGCGTCAGATGGGTGTTCCGGGTCATCTCGATGAGGTGTATTCACTATGCGTGGGACCAGTGGAAATCAGCGTATTTGATATGGTCGCGTCATACAACACCTTCCCGTCAATGGGTACATACATCAATCCTCAGTATGTGACTCGCATTACGGATAACGATGGTAGAGAAATCAGCACATTTACCAATCACAAGCGCGAAGCTATATCCGAGCAGACTTCTTACCTGATGGCCGATATTATGAAGGCTGTTGTTAATGAGGGTACAGGTACCCGTCTCCGCTCTGTCTATGGCCTCAAGGGCGAAATCGCCGGAAAGACCGGAACAACAAACGACAACTCCGATGGTTGGTTTATCGGCTATACGCCAAACATTACCGCCGGAATCTGGGTTGGCGGCGAAGACAGGCAGGTGCATTTTAATTCGCTTGCGCTCGGTGGAGGATCAAATATGGCGCTTCCGATCTGGGGTATCTGGATGAAGAAGTGTCTTGCCGATCCTACTATTGGCTGGAGCGAGCTTGACACATTCCCGGTACCGCCATCAGGCGCGTTGGCGTTTGATTGTGAGAGCGAAGGACAGCTTCTAGGCGGCTATAGCGGTGAAGCGATTGCCGATAGCAAGCAGGGAGAAGGTGCTGAAACAGAAGAAGATTATTATTTCAACTAGAAAATTATGTCTGAGTATAAAGCAATAGCCATTATCTATGGTAGTGACACCTCAGAGTGGGAAGTGTCTTGCAGAAGTGGAGAATTTGTTGCCTCTCGTATAGATGGCAGCAGATGGGATGTATATGAAATATTCGCCCGCTTCGGAAAATGGTCGCTAGTGGCATATAAGAAAAAGAATGCGATGCGTGTAACCTTCCCGGAAGGGGCAAGACCGGAAGTTGATAAGACAGATTTCTCGATAACCGTGCTTGGCCAGAAGGTAAAACTCGACTATGCCTATGTAGTGCAGCACGGCGCTCCTGGAGAGAACGGCCTTCTTCAAGGTTATCTTGAGATGTTGGGTGTTCCATATAGTTCTTGCTCTTCGTTTGTAAATACCGTGGCTTTTGACAAGTACTCTTGCAAATGCTATATCAAAGAGCAAAATGTAGTAAAGTGTGCCCCAGATGCCTTTGTGCGTCAGGGAATGGACCTTAATGCTTTTACTGAAACAGTGTCCCGCAATCTGAAATATCCTGTATTTGTCAAGCCTACTCAGGCAGGATCAAGCTTTGGTATCACAAGAGTCAGCGAGGAGTCAGAGTTGATTCCGGCTATAAACTATGCCTATGGTGAAAATCCTACTGTACTCGTAGAGCAGGGCGTAGAAGGAAGGGAGCTTACTTGTGCAGTTTATATCGACGGTGGCAAGCCGACCGCATTGCCGGTTATCGAAATCGTCACCCATAACGACTACTTTGACTATGATGCAAAGTACAACGGTAAGAGTGAAGAGGTCTGCCCTGCACAGATCAGTGACGAGCTGCGCGAAGAAGTTCAGCGCACAAGCTGCGAAATATATAGCAGACTTGGATGCAAGGGCGTAGTGCGCATCGACTATATTTCTGCTGAAGACGGATTATATTTCCTGGAAGTCAATACAATCCCAGGTATGACAAGTGCTTCACTTGTACCTAAGATGGTTGCCACTGCCGGTCTGGATATGACCGACTGGCTCAGCACAATCATAGAAAATTCGTAGCCATAAAAGATGCTTCTGACACAATTCATTTCAGAGAGTACGGAGGCTCTATCGCAAATATATCCCCTTGCAGAAGCGAGGGGAATTATTTTGATGCTCTGCCAGGAGACGCTGGGAGTCAGAAGCTACACTCATATCATTGAACCGCAGACAGCTATTCCGGACGACAAGCTTCCCGAGCTCATCCAATTGCGTGAGCGACTGCTTGCCAGCGAGCCGATACAATATGTACTTGGCTTCTGCGAATTCTGCGGTCGGCGATTTGCAGTCGGCCCAGGGGTGCTCATTCCGCGCCCGGAAACCGAAGAATTGGTGTCCGCTGCAGTTGGCCATCTTCTCTCGCTGTCCCAGCCAGTAAGAGTGCTTGATCTGTGCACGGGGTCAGGTTGCATAGCATGGTCAATCGCCCAAGAACTCCCAAGCAGTGCGGTTGTGGGTGTTGATATCTCGCCAGAGGCTCTTTCTATTGCGAGAAGTCAGTTTAAAATAGAAAATTCGCCAGAATTTATCTCTGCGGATGTATTGAAAACAGACAATATCCCGATGTGGGAGAAATTTGACGTTATCGTGAGCAATCCTCCATATATAATGGATCAGGAGAAGTCGCAGATGCGTTCAAATGTGCTTGATTATGAACCTTCTCTAGCTCTTTTTGTGCCGGATGATGATCCGTTGCTTTTCTATAGAGCAATTGCGAGTTGGTCAGTTAAACTGCTGAAAGACAGCGGGGTAGGATTTGTGGAAATCAACGAGCATCTTGCCGAAGAAACAGCTCTTGTCTTCCAGCAAGCTGGTTTTGAGGATACATATATCATCAACGACGTCTTTTCAAAGAACCGCATAGTGCGTTTTGCCAGAAAAAGTTAAAAACGTCAAAACCTGTTTTTCTTAATCGTTTATCATAACGCATAAGTCAGAATTAATTACTCACTTTGCAAGAAAATTGTGAGTTAAAAAACTTATGCTATGAAACGCTTTTTTACATTTTTTTCAATCATTGCTTTAGCAGTAAGCTCTTGCAGCAAACCCAATCTGGAAAATGAGAAACTTCCTATCATGCTCAATCCGCCGAAGTTGTCCATGGAACTAGGTAATGTGGCAAAACTCATCTCAGAGTTACCTGTGGGAGCAGAACAATTCAGGGAAGTCTTTGACGCGGTAAACTCCTCTACTACCAACGGCTATGATGAAGAGTATATGTTTGAAGATCTCTTAACAAATCCAGGTGCCGGGGTCGGAGATCAGCAGACAAAATCAGGCTCTGGCTACTCAAGACCGATAAAAGATTTGTTGAAGGAGAGATTACTTGATGTGCAGGCAACAAAAGGCGGCTCCGCCCAGGAAGTGGAAGAATATCTCAACAATCTATTAAAATCGGATATCCAGATCTACTGGCCATACTCAGAACTTTGGGATGGTAAGACCACGCCTATAGTTACCTACGATCCGGGTGATGGTGCAACTTCTAACTATGGATATGAATTTATCTATAGCTCTGATGGTGTAAGTGTGACAGATTCTATACTTGTAGACGAAGGCGTGGCGCAGACGCGTCCTGTATGGGTAATCAATAGAAATGATGATTCGGTCTATACCCCATTGAAAAGTCTGACAGAGTCTCCGGAATATAAGAGCTATGTTGCTCAGGCAGAGGATTCAGAAGTGCGCCGTCTGACTCTTACTACACTCACGATGATGCAGCACTATGACTCCTGGTTTGGCGGAGCATCAGAATTCTTCGTAAAATGTGCAGCAGTAGACGATTTTCATGCGGAGACCGAAGAAGAAATGAGAGAATACTCCCCGAAGATTACGGACTTTATGATTGTTGTGCAAAGAAATCAACTC
>JAFNUQ010000116.1 GCA_017383945.1 Bacteroidales bacterium
AAAGGCAATGCTATATCAGCTTGAGACAAGAAAACAAATGTGGAAGAAGGACCTCTTCTTCCACAAAAAACTTCTTTCCGGTCAACTTCCTTATACCATCGGAGGCGGTATAGGTCAGTCTCGCCTATGTATGTATCTCCTGAGGAAAGCTCACATCGGAGAGATTCAAAGTGCAATATGGCCTGATGAGATGAGAGAGCGTTGCGCTCAGTCAGGCATTATACTCGCCTAGTTCTTCAAATAATAGGTCACAGAAGTAACCACTCTGACTTTCTTTATATGAGGAGTATTGCTATCACGATCGGAGATAGTAAATGTTCCCTGGTTGGCTGTCTTGATTTTACCGAGGCTGCTGTCTGAGTCCTTTGCAAACTTCTCAGCTGCTTCTCGAGCATTTCTCGTCGCCTCCTCAATCATTTCAGGCTTGATATCATTGAGTCCCTCATATTTAAACTCAACAGGGTTCTCCCATCTCTCTCCACTGGTCACGATGCCCTTTTTCAGCAATAAAGACTGTTTGGACATCAGATCAAGGACTTCATCTACCTTTTCAGTACACACTGTGATGACATTAGTCGAGATATAACGGAAAGTTCTGTCGTTACTGCCATATTCGTTGGCAAACTTATCAGAAATCTGAGGAATGCTCACAGAAATCTCTTCTTCTGTGATCCCACCTTTCTGAAGGAAGGCAACAATCAGCGCATTATTCCTGTCAATCTGAGAATAAATCTCTTGAATGTCGTTTGCCATCACCTTATACACTACCGGCCAGATGACCTTATCAGACTTCACTTCCCTCTCGCACAAGCCTTTGACATCAACTGTCCTCTCAAATGAACGGAAGTCATTGACTGCCTTAGGAATCATCACGCCGATTACGATCAATCCGACCATAATAGCCAAGGCGCTATAAATTCTACTTTTTTCCATACTAATTGTTCTTTTTTACAAACCTTTCTGTAACAACAGCACAAGTTGCATCACCTGTGATATTGAGTACAGTTCTAATCATATCAAACACTCTATCAAGAGCATAAAGCAAAGGTAGACCATCAATAGGTATGCCACCAGCCACAAGCACGGCTGCAACCAGAAGAGTTGGACCTGGCACACCCGCCTGACCGATAGATCCAAGAGTAGCAACGATACCGATTGAAACATAATGTGCAAGAGTAAGATCCAGATCATAGACCTGAGCAAAGAATACAGCGACCAAAGTATAGTAAATCGCGTTACCGCTCATATTGATCGTAGCACCTAAAGGCAGCACAAATCCGGCAGTTTCCTTTGAAACATTTAACTTATTCTCACACACATCCATATTTACAGGAAGGGTAACCATCGATGAGGCAGTAGTAAAAGCGATCAGCTGAGGGCGAAGCATCTCCTTCATAAAGGTCTTGATGGACACCTTGGACAGAGTCATCACAAACAAAGGATACACAACAAGCAGCATCACAAGCGAAGCCAGCAGCACCACCCACAGAAGCTTGAAGATGCGCATCAGGATATCAAATCCAAATGTGCCCACAGCATCTGCCATCAGGCCAAACACACCGATAGGAGCAATCCACATCACTTTCTCCACACACCATACAAGTGCTTCAAGAATAGAGTTCAGACCAGCTACAATCTTTTCTCTTCTATGTGGATTGAGCGCTGAGATACCAAAGCCCAGGAAAAGTCCGAAGACAATGATCTGCAAGATATTACCCTGAGCAAATGCTTCGATAGGATTTGCAGGAATCATACCGATGAGAGTATCCCAGAACGACAGCACCGGAGTCTCCCCTGTCGGCTGAGTGCCATTGGAAGCAGTCAGAGACAGAATAGTGCTCTTGTCAAGTCCCGAGCCCGGATTAAAGAGAAATCCTGCGCCAAATGCAAGCAGCACTGATATCATGGTACTGATCAGGATAAAGGACACAGAGACACCGCCAACAAGCCCCGCAGAGCGCGAATTTCCAAGGGATGCCGCACCCGAGATAATGGACACAGCCACAAGCGGCACGACCAACATCTTGATCAGCTGTATAAACACTGAGCCAAGCGGAGCAAACATTGAGGCCTCAGGGCCCATAATCGCACCAACAACGACACCTAGAAGCATCGTCACGATAATCCAGAATCCTAGATTCTTGAGGAGTCTTTTCATACTACATCAATTTAATGACTAACAAATATACAAAATTATGACTACCTTTACACTTCTTTAATTCTTGAAAAATATATTATGAGATCAGCTATCTACGGAGCAGGCTCCCTCGGAACAATCCTTGGCGCCTACATCACCCGCAAAGGCGGAGAAATTGACCTTATAAATCGCAACAAAGCCCATGTGGAAGCCCTAAAGAAAGAAGGCGCACAAGTTACGGGCACAGTCAATTTCACTCAGAAGGTCAACGCATATACAATCGACGAAATGTCAGGAATATATGATATTATCTTCTTGATGACCAAGCAGCAGCAGAATCCGGAGGTAGTAGGTTTCCTCAAAGACTATCTTGCCGAAGACGGCGTCATCGTCACTCTTCAAAACGGCATCCCTGAGCTGCAGATCGGCGAAATCGTCGGCGAGCAGAGAGTTATCGGCTGCACAGTAGCGTGGGGCGCAACAATGCAAGGCCCTGGAGTGTGCGAGCTCACCAGCGAACCAGACAGCCTAACATTCTCGATGGGCACACTAAGCGGCCAGAAGCCTGCGCATTTTGAGGCAGTCAAGGCTCTTCTTGAAATGATGGGACCGGTAGAAGTAGATGAAAATTTCATCGGCACCCGTTGGAGCAAACTCCTTATCAATTCGGCCTTTTCAGGTATGAGTGCGGTGCTCGGATGCACATTTGGCGAAGCTGCCAAGGACAAGAAATCTCGCAAGATCGTGCAGGCGCTCATCAAAGAGTGTATTGACGTCTGCGCTACCGGCGGCATTAAGATCGAGCCTGTGCAAGGCAAGGACGCAGTGAAGCTGCTCAATTATGAAAACGCAATTAAAAAGGCTATCTCGTTCTTTATCATACCGATAGCTATCCGCAAGCACGCAAAGCTCAGAGCCAGCATGCTTCAGGACCTTGAGAAAGGCAAAAAGACAGAAGTGGATGCAATCAACGGCGTAGTGAGCACATTTGGCCGCAAGATCGGCTGCCCTACCCCAATGAATGACAAAGTCGTGGAAATCATCCATCGCATCGAGAGCAGCGAGCTCACCCCTACATTTGACAACCTTAAACTCTTCTAATTATGTGGTCTATTTTTAAACTGGCAATCTTTGCAGGAATCTGCATCAGTGTGGGCGGCATCGTCTACCTCAGCGTTGGAGGAGTTGCAGGTGCAGTACTATTTGCATTTGGCCTCCTCACGGTCGTGAGCTATCAGCTCAAGTTGTATACCGGCACAGCAGGATTCATCACCAAAAAGGAATTCGGTCAGCTCTTCTTTATCCTCCTGGGCAATATCGTCGGCTGTCTGGCAAGTGCCCTTGCGATCAAGTATGCCAACCCTAACATCGTTGACGCGGCAGACGCAATCGTCGAGAAAAGACTTGCAAGCGGAGCGCTCAGATGCGGCGTACTCGGCATCGGTTGCGGATTTGTGATGACGACAGCTGTGAGATTTGCCCGCGAAGGCAAATACCTCCCGCTTCTGTTTGGCGTGCCACTATTCATCCTCTGCGGCTTCACGCACTGCATCGCTGACGCATTCTACTATTGCGCAGCTTCGCTTGAGGTCCTGAGTGCCAACGCCGGCAGCATCGCGATCATCTATCTCGCAACAGTACTTGGCAACCTTGCCGGCTGCAACCTCTACAGATTATTTATAAAGAAAGCTTAGATAACGGAAACCACAAGAGAGGTAGCGAGTCCCATCAGGGCTATAGAAAGGCCACCGACAGCACCTTCCAGCGCTCCCATCTCCACTGCTCTGGCAGTGCCCAATCCGTGAGAAGCACAACCCATAGCAAGGCCCTTGGCAACAGGGGCCTTGATTTTTGCCCATCTCAGGACGAGTGGGCCAATGATCGCACCGGAGAAGCCACAGAGAACGACAGAAATCGCAGCAAGAGAGACATTTCCTCCAAGCATAGAGGTCAAGTCCATGGCGATAGGAGTAGTCACTGACTTCGCTGCAAGCGAATCAAAAAACACATCATCCAGCTTGAAGAGCTCGCAGAGCGCCCAGACAGATCCGACGCCCACCGCGCTACCCACAAAAACAGTGACCAATATAGAGAAACAAAATTGTTTTATCGTCTGTCTGTGCTCATAAAGCATCAGGCCAAGCGACACGACACAAGGGCCTAAAAGGAAGGTAATCAACTTGTTAGACTCAAGATACACAGAGCAAGGGATATCCAGGCACCACAAGATTGCGATAATTACAGGGATGCTGATAAGGAAGGGATGAAGGAGGCTCAAAGCGCTCTTTTTCTTGACCCAACAGCCCAGCAGATAGGCACCGACAGTGAGACAAAGCATCACTGGAACAGATGTAATAACTTCTTTAATCATCACTGCCCTTCTTTTTAGTTATTGACATGAGCCACTGCTGCAGCAAGCCGGTCGTGAGCATCACAAGAACAGTAGAAATCAACACAACCGCAAGCCAAGCAAGGAGATTCATCTTGATCAAAGCCCACTGGTCCATTATACCGATAGCAGCAGGAAGGAAAAAAATCGTCATATTATCCGTGAGGAAATGTGCCACTGTCTTGACATCATCGGGTTTAACAACACCTAGCATCAGCGATGCAAAGAGCAGCACCATACCCCAAACGCTTGCAGGGATAAAATCACCAATCACGCCCGCGCACAGATGGCCAAGCGCTAGATGAAGCAGAATTATGAATATGCCCTTGAGTATCTTCATCAGATCTTCTTGTTTTTCCATTTGCCGCTGCGCATATATGCAAAGCTAAGCACGACAACAAAAATAGAATAGACATGCTCGGCAGTCCAGCACAAAGCCACATCGGACTTCAGCCAGCCCACAACCACAGTACAATACAAGACATAGAACGCAAGAGCAATCATCTCAAGATAAAATGCTTTGCGGGTATTTCCGGTGCCGGACAAAGCACTGAAGAATATCTGCGCAGGTACTGTAAAAATATATGACGAGATCATCACTATCATCGCAGGGATGGTAGCTACGATCAGATCAGGAATATCAGTATAGATGCCGATTACGACTTGTGGGAAAATCACAAAAAGTACAAGTAGCGGAACAATCAGGTAGGCAGTAAACTTGCTGATGCGCTTGAGCAGCGGGAAGACAAACTCTTGCTTACCCTCACCTATCATATTGCTGACAAGCGTATTAGTGGTAGAAGAAAACGCCTGGACTATCATCCACAGGATGCCTGAAACACTTCTGACTATATTTGAAATCGCAAGCGACCTCTCACCTAGACGCTCTATGTAAAGGAAGAAGATGAGCCAGGTAGAGATGGAGATAAAGCTCTGGATCATCGTCCAGATTGACACTCCAAGTATCTCTTTGAGACTCTTCCATTCAAAACGCGGCAGGACATTAAGCCCATATTTCTTGAGGTCTGTCGTGCGCAGCATATAGATCACAAAGAAGATCAGCGAGACGAGCTCTGCAAGAGAAGAACCGATGGCAGCTCCCTTAATGCCCAGAGCAGGGAGTCCTAGCTTGCCAAATATCAGGATATAGTTAAATATCATATTTGACAGAGCCATAACTACCGCATTGAATGTCAGAGTCTTAGTATTTGTCGTACCGACATAGAAAGCTCTAAACATCGTAGTGCAGTAGGCAAAGAGCATTCCCGGCTGGCGCCAAGTGACATAGTCAAGTGCAGAACGATATACGCTTGGCGATGATACCATCTTGCTCATCAGCCAAGGCGTAACCGCTTCAGAGAGCAGTATCATCACAACGGCGAGACCTAGAAGAAAATATATTCCTTGCCAGAAGACATAGCCTGTCTGCTTATAGTTCCCCTCGCCATTGCGCCTGCCGATGATAATCTGCGATCCTATACTGAATCCAAAACCCAGCATAAAGATCACCATATAGTATATCACGGCAATAGCCGAAGCACCAAGCTCTACTTCGCCGACTCTGCCAAGAAACGCAGTATCAGTGAGACCGATCAAGTGCTCAACTACCAGACTGATGAGAATAGGAAACGCTACCCTCCAGATATTTCTATATGAATATTTCCAGACCTCAGCCATATTGAAATAATGAGGCGGCAAAGGTAGCAAATTAGCTCCGGAAAGTAAAATGCTTCCTGCGGAAATCACAGGAAGCAAGCATATTGATTGTATTTAAAAACTATTGATCAATCCAGATCAGACGACTGATATCGTAGCCTCTGCGGCTGGCCTCGGTAAGGATTTTGTCATAATCTTCATCTTCAAGCTCAGGATTGCGAGAGAGGATCCAGAGGTACTTGTCATTCTTTCCTCCGACAAGTGCATATTCATAATCGTCGTCAAGCATCAGGACTCTGTAGTCTGAGTAGAACGGACCGAAGAAGGACACCCTCAGCACTCCTGCCTCATCGGTAAGCTTTGCCTTGCCGTAGGCCACTTTATATTTACCGTTTTTGATACCGCTATTGATTACATCGATCTTGCCATCGTCTCTCAACTCGTAAAACGCCATCACTTCCTGCATTCCGCGTTCAAAAGTATGGTCAAACCTTGCGAGTTCATACCAAGTACCTAAATAGCTGCTGAGATCGAGTGTTTTTACTGTAGACTTATCCAAGTCCTGGGCACGGCTAATATTTGAAAATAAGCTCATTGCACATATAATTAAAATTAACTTTTTCATAATAACTGTGTTTTAAAAACAAGTGCAGCTATTAGAAAATCTGTGCCAAATGAATATATTTGGAGAAATTTATTTTCAATGTGCAGCAAAGTTATTTTCATTTCAGGGGCCAGTAGCGGAATCGGCTTCGACACAGCCATCAGGCTCGCCCGGCAAGGTCACATAGTATATGGTGCAGCTCGTCGCACCGACAAGCTCAAAGTCCTTGAAAAGGAAGGGATAAAAACACTTCACCTGGATGTTACTGATAGCGACTCATGCCGCAGCGCAATCAACACTGTGATCAAAGAGCAAGGAAGGGTCGATGTCCTGGTCAACAATGCCGGCTACGGGTCGCTGGGCGCAATTGAAAATGTGTCCATGGAAGAAGCACGCAGGCAGATCGACGTCAATCTGTTTGGTCTCGCGGAGCTCACCAGACTCGTGCTTCCTCAGATGAGAGAGCAAGGAGGCGGGAAAATTATCAACATCTCTTCTGTGGCTGGACGTATGGTCATCAACTTCGGCGCGTGGTACAATGTCTCTAAATATGCCGTAGAGGCTTTTAGCGACGCTCTAAGGATTGAAGCAAAGCCATTTGGGATAGATGTAGTGCTGATCGAGCCGGGAGGGATCGGCACAGATTGGGGCTTTATTGCTGCCGATCATCTTGAGCAGAGCAGCCGCGGCAGCGTCTATGAGCAGTCTGCGCAAAATATGGCAGACACTTTCCGCAAAGCCTACGGAGGCCCTTGGATGTCAAGTCCTTCCGTAGTTTCAAAAGCCATCGTCAAGGCCATAAAAGCCAAGCGCCCACGCACCAGATATCTCGTGGGCTTGGGCGCTCGAAGCATTGTATTTTTTCACGCAATACTCCCGACACGCTGGTGGGATGCGATGATGAGATCTTTTTCTAAGATCAGACTCTAGTTATCTACAGGTCTGATGACAAAGAAGAATTCATATTCCCCAGCCGGGATATGATATTCAGGTAGCGGAAGTGCACCCCAAGAAGTGATGCAACCGAGTCCCATCTGGCGAAGGTCAAAGTTGATGTGAGTCTTGCCAAGCGAGCGCTGTCCTTCGTGAGCCTTAGCCTTGAGCTCAAGCGAATGTCTCTGGTCGCCGCCATCACCTCTGCCACCGCCTGTAATCGCCATATCTATATCCTTGCGGCCAAACGGCAATGCAGAAGCGGAGAATTTCCTATCAGAGAAGATGAGAAGTCCTGTACCATTGTCGTCAGTTACCTTAGCCCACTTGATGCCACTCTTGGTGCCTGACTCCTGAGGGCGTGCATAACCATAATGATACTGATCCTCTACTCTCTGCTTATACAATCCCACAAGCGAAGAGCTGGTGCGGTCTGCATAGTTCTCGTGAGGTCCGTAGCCGTAGAATTCAAAGTTACTGTATTGGCCTGGCATAGCCATCTCCATACCCACGCGAGGCATCATCGGCGCTTCAGAGAGCTTGCCGGCATCTTTGATTGACTCTGTTGCAGCGATAGTACCATCGGCATAGATATCATAGACAACGTTCACTGCTGCAGCTTCTCCGATCGGAGCATACTTCACTTCAACGCGGGCCGAAGAGTCACCTGCCGCTGCTTCAAACGAAGCAAGCTTAAACTCAGGATAGAGCCACATGGCAAGTTTCCTCTCAAGCTTTGCTCCGAGATCGTTTTCAGTCATCGCACGACCAAAGCAAGGCATCAAAGGTTCAGCGACAAGCTGCTTAGAGCCAAGCATATAGCTCACAAGTGCTCCGCTTGCAGCATCAAACTTCGCCTCCCAAGGAGAAACGCGATCGTGGTTTGAACCTTCAAATGTCACCACACCTGAGAAAGTATAGATATCTCCCTGCTGAGCCATCTGGATCTTACCACCTTGCGGAGCTTCAAATGCTGGCACGTCAGCAACATTTATAGCAAGCTGATCATAGGCCACCTTATATCCTGCAGGAAGAAGATCTGAAGCAAACTTGAGGGTATATTCTACATTGAGATAGATATCCTGACCGGCATATTCCGACATATCAAATGCAAGCTTATAGCCGAGGTCAACGACCGCCTTCTGCTGAGGAGCTACATTGAGTTCAGGCACTACACCTGCAGCAACAGGGTGTCCATCCACAACCATAGTCCACTGCATAGAGTATGCGCTCAGATCAATAAAGAAGTTCTCGTTATATACCTCTACCTTTCCTGCTTTGATCATCTCTGGAGTGGCAGACGTGAGGATAGAGCGATATTGGTAGGCAACTTCGTATGAATGAGGATGATAGCTACGGTCAGCAGCAATGATACCATTGCAGCAGAATGAGTTGTCGCTAGGATCAAAATCATTGAAATCACCACCATAGGCAAAGATATGATCAGTGCCATACTTTGCTGGATCTGTCGGCCACTTGATTGCCTGATCTACAAAATCCCAGATGAAGCCGCCCTGGTACTGCGGATATTTGCGGACAAGGTCCATATATTCCTTGAGTCCACCCATCGAGTTACCCATTGCGTGTGCATATTCACACTGGATGAGAGGCTTAGAAGGGTTACTTGCCATATATCTCTCCACACCGGCATAGCTGAGATACATCGGACAATAAATATCTGTGTGATCGTTGAGCACTGCTCTCTCATACTGCACAGGACGTGAAGTATCCATAGCCTTGATTGCCGCATAGCCCTTCTCGAAGTTAGGACCGTCACCGGCTTCATTACCCAAGCTCCAGATTACGATCGAAGGATGGTTGTAGTCACGCTGTACCATTCTGGTGATGCGCTCAAGGTGTGCGTGGGTATAGTCATCACGCTTTGCAAGAGTCCTCTCGCCATAGCCCATTCCGTGTGACTCGATATTGGCTTCATCAACTACATAGATACCATATTTGTCACAGAGGCTGTACCAGAGAGGGTCGTTTGGATAGTGGGATGTGCGCACTGCGTTGATATTGAGCTGTTTCATAATCTGGATATCCTTGATCATATCCTCTTCTGAAACTACATATCCTTTATAAGGATTCATCTCGTGACGGTCGGCACCCTTGATGATGACAGGCTTGCCGTTTACAAAGAATTGTCCGTCTTTGATATAACTGTCGCGGAAACCTATCTTGATTTCTGTCCTTTCTGTCACTCCGTTCTTGTCATAGGAAGCGACCTTGAGATTATACAGATAAGGAGTTTCTGCGCTCCACTGCTTTACTTCAGGAACGGTCACCACAGTAGCTGCAACTTGCTTAACCACAGGCACCTGCGCACTGGCAACCTGCTTTCCTGATGCATCTTCGATGATGTATTGGACCTTGGTCACGCCTTTGCTGACCTCAGCTTTGAGCTGGGCCTGTCCGGAAGCAGACGCGAGTACGCGAATATCATTGATGCGCTTTTTCTCGCGCGAGAAGACATAGACGTCGCGAGCAATGCCGCTGTAGCGGAAGAAGTCCTGATCCTCAAGATAGGTACCGTCGCACCAGCGGAAGATTTCGAGCGCGATGAGGTTCTCGCCTGTCTTTACATATTTGGTGATATCAAAGCGGGCTTCGAGCTTGCTGTCTTCGCTATAGCCGACTTCTTTACCATTGACCCATACACGCACGTTGGAAGTAGCTGAACCGATGTGCAGAATCACGTCCTTACCGCTCCACTCCGGACCAAGCTCAAAAGTGCGGCGATATTGGCCGACATAATTGCGCTCCTCAGGGACAAACGGAGGATTGTGTCTGAAGTGACGTCTCCAAGGATAACCAGCATTTAGATATAGCGGGTCACCATAGCCGTTGAGCTCCCACATACCTGGAACCGGCATGCTATCCCAAGCGCCATCGTCATAGCCAGGATTGTAGAAATCAAGAGGACGAGAATTGAGATTCTCGTTCCAGTTAAACTTCCAGGTGCCGTTGAGAACCTGCTTGAGACCATCCGTCTC
>JAFNUQ010000117.1 GCA_017383945.1 Bacteroidales bacterium
GTATAATGAGTACATCAAATGAAGGGAATGAATCCAATGAACTCCACCAAATTTCTTGTAATCGACACCGAAACTACTAACTCTATCGATGACCCCTTTTGCTATGATGTCGGCTTTGCAGTGGTCGAGGCCGATGGCACAGTTATTGAAGACCATAGCTATGTAGTAGCTGACATCTTCCTTGACGATGAGCTGATGGCCTCTGCCTACGTCGCTGAGAAAATTCCTCAGTATTGGGAAGAAATCAAAAATGGTAAGCGTCAGCTTCGCAGATTCAAAACCATTCGTTCCATTCTGCGTGATGTGGTCGCACAGTATGGCATTCGCTACATTGTGGCTCACAATGCCAGCTTTGACTATCGCTCCCTCAACTATACTCAGCGGTTGCTGACATCTTCCAAGTATCGCTACTTCTTCCCTTGGGGTGTAGAGATTTGGGACACCCTCAAGATGGCTCGTCAGGTGCTGGGTAAGGACGAAACCTACAAACAGTTTTGCATTGATAATGGCTTTACCTATGGCAAAGAAGACAAGCCTCAGTGCCGATATACTGCCGAAATCATCCATAGATTTCTAACTGGTAATCTCGACTTCGTAGAAGAACATACTGGTCTGGAAGATGTGTTGATTGAGAAAGATATCCTTGCTTACTGTCTGGCGCAGGGTCTGGAAGATGGCAAACTCTGGGAGTAATCCCAGAGCCCATTTCTGGGCGCCCGGGTGCAGAATTTTGTGCAAATTGCCATATTGAAATTTGATTAATTCTGTGGTATCATATGAGTGTGGAAAGGAGTGATGCATATGGCATCCAATGTCAAGCAGTTGCGTGAGGCAATCAAGGAAGAGTGGGTTGACTTCCTCAGTGAGGTCATCCAGAGGAGAGGCGATGAGACCCTCCAGACGGCATCCAATGAGATTGCAATCCCAGTTGTGGATGCAGAGGGTGGCGAGCACTTCGTGGTGCTGACTGTCAAGATTCCTACTGGCAGTCGTGATGGCGATGCGTACGATGGGTATGCTGCCGCCGAAGACTACGCTATAAAGTGTGAGACCAAGCGTGTTAAGGCACTTGAGCGAGAGCGTAAGAGTGCCGAGCGTAAGTCCAAGGGGTCCAAGTGACCCCAGGACGCCCGGGCGATTTTGAATTTTTTTAAAAAAGTTCTTGACTTTTTGGCATTGATGTGTTAATATATCAATGTGAGATGAAGAGAAATGCAAATAGGATATAGCGAAGATACTCTGCGAATGGATATTTGCAAACAGTTCGCAGATATTGAAAGTGAATTCAAGTGGATGAAATATTATTTCATTCAAGAAGATTGGGATTGTGTTGAAGATTGCGTAAGAAATATTGAAGACAGCCTGCACGCAATCAAAGAAGATGTTGAGAATCTGAAGGGAGAATTACTATGAATGAACAGAAAGATTTGGTCTATGAAGCACTGAGAATCATCCAGCGCAGAAGTGTCGACCCTCGGCGCACCATTGAGCAGAGAACTTCTTATGGCTCTGCCCTTGACATTTTGCGCTATGCTCTGGAAGGTAACGCAGAGTGTATGTATCAGTTTGATGATGTGCAGTTGCACTGCGATGA
>JAFNUQ010000118.1 GCA_017383945.1 Bacteroidales bacterium
AACAACATCCTGGTTTTTCTGCTGCGGGTCAATATTGGACGGCAGTAGATCTCCGTGCATATTCTCAGGCACATAAAACAGATATTCCCTACCATTGTCGTTATCCATACTCAGCTCATAATCACCTTGCGGCAGCACATCGTCCGGTCCAGAAGCCTTGGACCCCGAATCCGAGAACGGGGTGATCCGGGTATTTACCTGCTTTATATATACTTTGCCATTGATAAAATCCGACAAAGAACTACCGGATAGTCCCCTATGATCGATAACAAGACGCAGTCTAGAAAACAATCTCCGCATCTCAACATTCACTTTACCTTGAGCAAAAGGGCTGAAATTCAGACACTTCCAATATAAAGGAATACCATAGCGGGAGACTTCATCTATCTTCTCATATCTATAGTCAGAATCTATATCGGATCCATTAAGATGATATACATAGTTCTTCATCTCTTCTTCAGTATAGGGAATCTCTATAGTCTCTGCGATACCGTCCTTCTTATGAACTTTATACAAATTACCCAACACATAGAAATTGTACTGATAACCTCTCAAGAGCCTGACAGTGATGTTTGAGTTCAGTTCTTCAGGAAGGATATGCCGTTGAAGTTCAAGAGCACCCGTGCTGCTATTATACACAGCGAGCTCTGCTCCGGTAAACAGTTGATCCACATCATCTCCATAAGAAGATCTAGTGTCAAGTCCTGGATGTTTGAGCGCAAATACAACTTCCTCCTCAACAAACTCTGTGGGATATTTATCTGGCTCACAAGCCCAAAAGGCAAGCATAAG
This sequence comes from Bacteroidales bacterium, assembly GCA_017383945.1. Taxonomy (GTDB): domain Bacteria; phylum Bacteroidota; class Bacteroidia; order Bacteroidales; family UBA932; genus Cryptobacteroides. The sequence continues at coordinate 793 of JAFNUQ010000118.1, forward strand.
CAGTAATGAAATAATCCAATAACTATTTGATAATCGCTTCATTATATCTCAACATCAATATATTTATCATCATCTATCCACTTAACAATCTCTATAGACGCGTTCATAGAAGAATAGTCAACCGTAACATTTACATCCAGCAGGTCGGCTCTTGTCCAATCATACCCGTCCTCCGTCAGCATACCTCCCAGATCTATCGTATGAACAGCTTCCATCGCCCTGTCAACGTTGTGGTCACAGATATCCAGAAGCAAGCTGTTATTCTTCTGTCGAGGCAGGCAGATCGAGAAAAGGCCGAGCGTGCCCGAGCTTGTTGCAGCGCCATAAAATTCGCCTTCGAGCGCCTTTGAATCATAAAGATCAAGTGCATTGCAATCAGCTTTGACGCGAAATGAAAAATCATAGTCCTGCCCCGGCATCAAGCCGATAACTATTATCGTCAGCATGCAGAAATTCTTGCGTGGGACAGCCGTCAGATTGTGCTCGTCTCCCTCGCAGATAAACTTCTCGTTGTAGACCCACAAAGCATCAGAGGCAAGGCCGTAAGGCGTCACAAGCGAATCCGATTTTATGTGAGTGTTTTTCAAACCGCTGACCACAGATATATGGTTGGTCCCTTTGGGCAATGCGAGCTCATAGGGACTATCCTCATAGTTGTGAAGGTCTATCTCTTCTGAATATATCTGAGAAGCAGACCGCACTGTCACAAGAGCCGTCTTGTGCCCGGAATCAATATATGAACTCAAGTCGACAAATGTATAACAAGGACACACTGCACGGTCTTCCTTTACAGTGCAAGAGCAGAGAAGTAAAGGGGCTACCATCAGCAACACAGACAGCAGATGCCCCCGGATAAAGCAGCCCCTCATATTTAAATGGTTTCAGTGTAGGTCTCGCCAGTATCCCATTTAGCTACAGTGATTGAGCCTGTTACAGTCTCAAACTCAACCTTTTTATCAGGATGATCAGATCCTGGTCTTTTAACTGTGAGATTTACAAAATACTGCTTATTTCTCTCCAAACCGCTTGAAGTAGACTCGTTATAAAGCGTGATCGGATAGTAGCAGGTATGATATTTTGATCCATCATAAAACTCAGCCTCAATCACAAGCCTTGTAGCTCTTGGAGACCAGACTTCATCTTCGTTGGAAGGACATTCATTAGGGAAGCTATAGAAGGTATGGACAGTGTTGTATGTCGATCCGTAATCTAGAGTTTTTGCAGACTGGCTGTCTAGAATCAAAGCAGACTTCCGAGAGTCAGTCTCTTTCTGTCTCTTGGCATACCACTGACTCTCGCTGAGATCTGAAGCCTTTCTTGAGCAGGTAAAATCGATACTTGCAGGAACATTTGTCAGATAAATATCCTTGATCTTGAAGTAGTCTTTGCCTCTATAGGCCACAGCTTCCATTTCGTTTTTAACACTCTGAAGAACAACCTTTGCACAAGTTCTCACGACAGGGATATTGAGCTTCATCTTGCCCGGCAGAAGGTCCTCAACAATGCTGCCAATCATCAACAGAGAGTTTGCCTGACTGCTCTCCAGCATCTGGGTCTTTGCAAGAAGATCGGCTTTTGTGCGGACGGAGCCATCTGCGCAATAATCAGTTGCCGAATTGACTACAGCCCAGATTTCCCTTCGTCCTATCGTGCAGCTAAGCTGAATATCGTTATAAGGAGCCGTAGACTTTGATATGCAGGCATCCAAAACATCAGGCTCTGAAGAGCCGGCAGGAGCAGAACGGAAAACAAAGAT
>JAFNUQ010000119.1 GCA_017383945.1 Bacteroidales bacterium
AGTTAGTATTTTTCTCAAAACAAAGAAACTTTTGCCTATATAATAGTGTCAAAACCCAATATTTAGTATATTTGTAAGAATCAAATAACCCTTTAATCGGTAAATTTTTCATTATGTGGTGGATAACTGTAGGTCTTATCTTGGCCGGAATTGTCTTGATGTTCATTGAGATGCTTCTGCTTTCCGGGGGCTTTGCCGGAGTCGCTTGTCTGGCTTGTTTCGGTGCAGCAACCTGGTATACTCTTGATAAAATGGGACCAGTAGCAGGTCGCTGGGTTCTTCTATTTGTGCTGGTATTGCTCATAATTATGATAATCATAATGTTAAGAGAAAAAACCTGGCGCAAATTCTCCCTCAAGGAGGATATCAGTTCTCAGGTTAATAAGGAAGTAGAAAAGGTGTCCGTCGGCGACGAAGGCGTGACCCTTTCCCGCTTGGCACCAATCGGCTCTGCGCGCTTTGAAAATATCAGTTGCGAAGTGAAATCGCACGATGGTTCAATGCTTGATTCAGGGATAGCTGTTGTTGTGGTTGCCATTGTTGATAATCAAGTACTTGTAAAACCAGTAAATCAATAAAATATGGATTCTCTTTTAATTGCCGCTATTGTTCTAGTCGGCCTGATCGTTCTTCTTTGGGTTTTCCCGGTAGCGCTTTGGTTCCAATCCTTGCTCTCGGGTGTGTATGTATCTCTTGTTCAATTGCTTCTGATGCGTTGGAGAGGAGTAAACCCTAGAACCATTGTTTATGCATTAATCACGGGTACCAAAGCAGGCCTTCATCTCAAGGCCAATGAGCTTGAGGCGCATTACCTTGCAAAAGGAAATGTAACCAAAGTTGTGATGGCTTTGATTTCGGCAAATAAGGCAAATATCTCCCTCGACTTCAAAATGGCTTCGGCAATCGATCTCGCCGGTCGTGACGTGCTGGAAGCTGTGCAGATGTCCGTAAACCCTAAGGTGATAAATACTCCTCCGGTAACAGCTGTAGCAAAAGATGGTATCCAGCTCATCGCAAAGGCAAGAGTCACAGTGCGTGCAAATATCAAGCAGCTCGTTGGTGGTGCAGGTGAAGAGACCATTCTTGCGCGTGTCGGCGAGGGTATCGTCAGCAGCATCGGTTCGTCAGAATCTCACAAGTCAGTGCTTGAGAACCCTGACAGCATCTCAAAACTTGTGTTGAACAAGGGCCTTGACGCAGGAACTGCCTACGAAATCCTTTCTATTGATATTGCAGATATTGATGTGGGTAAGAATATCGGTGCTGTGCTCCAGATGGATCAGGCTGAGGCCGACAAGAACATCGCACAGGCTCGAGCAGAAGAGCGTCGTGCAATGGCGGTGGCTCTTGAGCAGGAGATGAAAGCCCGCACTCAGGAGGCTAAGGCAAAAGTCATCGAGGCAGAAACAGAAGTGCCTCTTGCTATGGCAGAGGCATTCCGATCAGGTAATCTCGGCATTATGGATTACTATCGCATGAAGAATATCCAGGCCGATACGACTATGCGCGAGAATATCGCTAAATAGTTCTGTAACGACCGCTGTCTTTCAGCAGACCACATATTTCCGCATTCAGTTTGCCCTCAACTTTCAGTTGATTAAGGTCAAGGTGGATGCGGAATTTCCAATGGTGCTCAGGGTTTGCAGGCTCATTGATGCGCTCCTCATCGCGATTTTTGCGACGGATCTTCTCATCGATCGAGAGCCAGTCCTGGATAGGGAAAATCGCCAGAATTGAAGTAGCTGAAAGCATCTCCCAAAGATGTTTCTTTGCCTCCCAGGCGTGCAAATCGTTAGGGAACTGCTGTCTCAGGGTGACCATATCGTGGCTGGAAGTAGCACATACGCTGATAGGATTGCAATTTCCATCAGTCATACCTCTCATCTTGAGAGAAAGGATTTTTTCTTTATCCATCACCTCAGGCACACAGTCCGGAATCATTCCGAGATCTTCTCCACAGGCCAGCATTCCTGTTGCACTAAGGAGCTCAGGGAGCTTTTTCAGAGCATTGATCTTCCAGAAATCATTATGTCTTCGGAAGAAGAAATCATTATACATAGCGCCGAAGCTTTCCTGCTGCCACTGTGGTAGATGGCTGCTTGCCGGGCTGATAAGTGGCTGGTACATACCTGGATGACGAGGATCTTCATGGAAAAGTCCTTCAAGTGGAAGGTTTCTCTGCTGAATCTCCTCAAGGGTATATGGAAGTGCCGGATTGAAATGTCCGTACATACCGCTTTTTTCCTCTACAGGAATCTCCCAGATGCGGAAGAAGCCAAGTATGTGGTCGATGCGGAAAGCATCAAAATATGTCGCCATCTTGCGCAGTCGAGCCTTCCACCACGCATAGTTATCCACGGCCATAGCGTCCCAATTATAAGTAGGGAAACCCCAGTTCTGGCCGTCAGCGCTGAAATAATCAGGTGGTGCTCCTGCAGTTGAGTCAAGATTGAAGAGCTCTGGATGATAGTGGCCTTCTGCACTATCGGCGCTCACTCCGATAGGGAGATCTCCCTTGAGGTGCACTCCCTTAGATCGTGCATATTCGGCTTCAGCGAGGAATTGCTTGTCCAGGTGGTATTGCACCCAATAATAGAATTCTTTATTAGATTTATCTCTATCAGCACAGAAAGTGGCATATTCTTCAAGCCAGAATGCGTTTTCTTTGATAAACTTCTGGCAAGCTCTGCTCTTTATCTCTTTTATTCCTTGGTCTACATAGGCCTGCTTGAGATATTTCATCTTGGCTGCAAAGACCTTAGGGTAGTCAATGTCCTGAAGGGCATTCAGTTCTGCCTGCTCCTGCTTGAATTTTGCTGTCTGCTTGACACCTACATCCTGAAGACGGATGAAAAGAGGGTGCAAAGCAAATGAGGAAATTGGGCTATATGGGTAAGAATCCTTCCAAGAGCCGTCTCGGGTAGTATCATTGACCGGCAGGAGCTGAATAATGCACTGACCGGTGGCGGCGGCCCAATCAATGAGTGGGTGCAGGTCCTTGAATTCGCCAATTCCAAAATCGTCGCTTGTGCGGAGCGAGAAGATTGGCACGGCTGTGCCGGCTCCTCTGAAACGAGGCTCATCAAAAATTTCTGCCTGATGCTGACGAGGGAACGGGCATCCAGGGATAGGGCACTCAATCCATTTATCAATAATTTCTGCGCTTGGCTCGCTGTTGTGATTGGACCACTCGGTACGTACTATAATTCCGTCGCGAAGCACGACATAATTATAATTCTTCAATGCACAAGCTTTGAAGTTAACGACGCGGACCTCCCAAACATCTCCTTCTGTCCAGGACATAGGATATTTTTTATCGTTGAGAACAACGGCCAGAGTCTCTCCCCACTGCGCGTGATAATGGATTTTAAAAATAGAAGTCATATTTACCCGATTTGCGACCGCGAAAATGCGATTTTTCGTAGAATAAAGCAAATTTCTATCTTTGTATAATCAATTGGATATGCACATAAGTCAAGAAAAAATAGCAATTATAGGAGCTGGTGCAGCAGGTTGTTTTGCCGCTATAGAGATAAAACGCAGAAAACCTGAGGCTGAGGTAGTTATTTACGAAGCAGCTCCAAAGCCAATGATAAAGCTCGCTCTGACAGGCGGAGGGCGTTGTAATCTCACCAACAGCTTCCGCGATGTGGGAGCTTTGACCGAGGTCTATCCTCGCGGAGCACGACTTCTTCAGCGAGCGTTCAAGAGCTTTGATCATGAGGATGCTATGGCTTGGTTTGAAGGCGAAGGTGTGCGTCTGGTCACGCAGCAAGACCAGTGTGTTTTTCCGGTCAGTCAGGATGCCATGCAGATCGTGAGACTCTTTCTGCGACGCATAGAGCAGCTTGGTATCAGCTTGCTGTGTGACAAGAAGTTAAGCAGAATCAATACTTGTCCGCAGGGCGGTTTTGAACTCCAATTTTCGGACTCGCAGAAAGTGCTTGCACAGAAGGTTCTTGTAACGATTGGCGGCAGCTCAAGCGATAGGTTGCGCAGCCTGCTTCCGGAGGATATTGAGATCACCCAGAGCATGCCGTCTCTATTTACTTTCAAGATTAGTGATATGCGTCTGCGCTCACTGATGGGTACGGTTGTTCAAGAGGCGACTCTCTCGCTAGCGGGCACAAAATTCCGTGCTAGCGGCACTCTGCTCATTACCGATTGGGGTGTGAGCGGTCCAGTAACATTGCGCCTGTCCTCCTATGCTGCCGAGCATCTCTTCCGCCAGCAATATCGATCTGTGCTGATTGTCAATTGGCTTAGCTGTGATGAAGACGCTGCTCGCAAATTTCTGCGCTCCGCCTCTCAGGCTCACGCAAAGAAGCAGATCTGCAATATTCGCCCGGAGGGCATCGCCGACAGGCTATGGCGGCATCTGCTGGCAAGGGCAGGAGTTAAGGAAGAGTTGCGTTGGGCGGAATTGGGCGGAAAAGCTCTGAACAAACTTGTCAATGTGCTTGTGTGCGACGAGTATTCTATCGAAGGAAGGGCTCATTTCAAAGAAGAATTTGTGACTTGTGGTGGTGTGGCCTTGTCGGAAGTGCAGTTAAATACATTGGAATCCAGGAAGCATCCGGGGCTCTTTTTTGCCGGAGAGGTTCTGGATATTGACGGCGTAACAGGAGGATTTAACCTTCAGGCGGCCTGGACTACGGCTAAGGTAGTATCAATGAGCATATAATTATTTTTACTATATTTGCAGCAGATTACGTGTAAAAATCTATTCCTATGCAGAAAATAATCAAGGAACTATGTGCAAAATACACAGTTCCACAGGAGGTAAAAGCCCAAGGAATTTACCCTTATTATAGACCGATTTCTTCAGGTCAGGATCCGGTTGTCAAGATGGCTGATGGCAGTGATGTCTTGATGTTTGGATCCAATTCATATCTAGGTCTTTCTGATGATCCAAGACTCAAAGAAGCAGCGATTGCAGCTATCCAGAAATATGGAACCAGCTGTTCGGGCTCACGTTTCCTCAACGGTACTCTTGATATCCATGAAGAGCTTGAAGCTAAGCTTGCCAAGTTTGTAGGCAAGGACGAGGCAGTAACATATAGTACTGGTTTTCAGGTAAATCTAGGTGTTGTGAGCTGCCTGGGAATGAGAGGAGGTTATACTTTCCTTGATTCTCTTGATCACGCTTGTATCATCGATGGTAGCCGACTTGGCTTTGCAGAGGTCAGAAAGTTCCCTCATAATGATGTGGAGGCGCTTGAGAAGAAGATCAAGAGAGTTCCGCTTGATGCTCCTAAGCTCATTGTAGTGGACGGCGTATATTCAATGGAGGGAGATATCGCTCCTGTTCCAGAGCTTGTCAGAATCTGCGAGACATACAACGCAAGCCTTATGATTGACGATGCTCACGGACTTGGAGTTCTTGGAAAGAATGGTTCCGGTACTGCTAGTCATTTCGGCCTCACAGAGCAGACTGACCTCATTATGGGTACATTCTCAAAGAGCTTCGGTTCACTTGGTGGATTTATTGCAGGTGACAAGGAAGTGCTCAATTACCTCAAGCACAACTCTCGTTCACTCATTTTCAGTGCTTCAATGACTCCGGCAGCAGTAGCAGCGGCATCAAAGGCTCTTGATATTATGAATGAGGAACCAGAGCGTCTTGAGCATCTTTGGAAACTCACTCACCACGCACATAAAGCATTCAAAGATGCAGGATTTGATACAGGTCACACTCAGACACCTATCATTCCTCTCTTTGTAAGGGATACAATCAAGGCAATGACAATTGTGCGTATGGCCTACGATCAGGGAGTATTTATCACTCCGGTTATCGCTCCGGCTGTGCCTGAGAGTGATGTTCTCATCCGTTTTGCTTTGATGGCGACACACTCAATTGCTCAGGTTGACGAGGCTGTTGAGAAACTCAGCGTTATTTTCAAGCAGGTAGGTGTAATCGAGTAAAATATATGGTCATTCTTATTACTGGCATTACCTCTGGCTTTGGAAGGTCTATGGCAGAGAGGCTCTGCGCAGACGGACACAAGGTCTACGGCACACATCGCAAGGCAAGCGAATTCATTCCGGGAGTCACATACATCAAGGCCGACGCTACTGTTGAGGCTGATGTTGAGGCTGCTGTAAAGCAGGTGATGGATGCTGAGGGCAGGATAGATGTTTTTATCAATAATGCCGGTATGGGAATTGGCGGACCTCTTGAGTTCTGCTCATTGGAAGACGCGCAGCGCCAGATGGATGTCAATTGGATGGGTATGGTGCGTTTCCTTCACTATGTTGTACCGATCATGCGTGAGCAGAAAGCAGGTAAAATTATCTGTATCAGCTCAATAGGTGGTCTTCTTGGCTTGCCATATCAGGGACTTTATTCTGCATCCAAGTTTGCGATAGAAGGATATTGCGAGGCTCTCCGTCTGGAGTTACAGCATTTTGGAATCAAGGTGGTAGTGGTTGCGCCGGGCGACTTCTCTACCGGTTTTACAGCTGAGCGCAAAAGCGTCTCTTCGCCGAAGGTTCACGAAGTTTATCCTAAATATGCCGCATCTCTCGCGGGAATAGAAAAGGATGAGAAGTCAGGCCTCAAGCCAGAATTTCTTGCAGCGAAGATGTCCAAGATAGTCACAAAGAAGAATCCGAGATACCACTATATCATCTCAACATTCCTTCAGAAACTCTCAGTGATAATCAAGCCGATACTCCCGCCAAGCGTTTTTGCAAAGATTATCTCGCTTTATTACGGACTCTAGATCTCGTAGGTGGCTTCGTTGCCGCTGCATTCGACTACGTCAACTCTATAGCATTTGTCTACGTGCTCGCATATCCAGCGCGCGAGATTTTCTGTCGAAGGGTTGCAGTCCAGCACGTCGCCCAGATCTGTGTGGTCCAGCACGTCGTGAATTGCGGCCTCTATATCCAGGAAGTTTACAACAAAACCGTCCTCGTCAAGCTCCTCGCTCTGGCAGTAGATGGTGATTTTCCAGTTATGTCCGTGGAGGGGTTCCCAGCTGTCACTAGCACTGAAATGCAACTTGTGGCTGGCAGATACTTCCATCGTTTTCTTTACTCGGAACATAGGTTCTACAGTTTGTCGATATAAGAAAGGAACTCGTTGCGTGTCTGAGGGTTAGAGCGGAAAGTTCCGGTCAGGCAAGTGGTTGTCATAACGCCGGTCTTCTTTGCTCCGCGGCTCTCTTTGCACATGTGTCTTCCGCGCATCATTAGAGCCATGCCAAGAGGTGGGTTTTCTGATCCGAGAGCCTCTGTGAGCATTTCAACAACATCGTGTACAAGTCTCTCCTGCACCTGAAGTCTGGACGAGCAGTAATCTACCACGCGGCTGATTTTGGACAGTCCAAGTATTCGACCTTTAGGGTTAGGAAGGTAGGCAAACCAATATTCGCCGAAGAAGGTGCGGCAGTGGTGCTCGCACACAGAGTAGAATGTGCCTGCATCCACAACCATATTGTCGTAGATGATACCGTCCTGACCGTTTGGAAATGTGGTGATTACAGGTTTCTGCGACTCGTCATAACCACGAAACATCTCCTTGAACATCCGCAGCATACGCTCAGGCGTCTGCTGCAGGCCTGTGCGATTTGGGTCCTCGCCAATGTATTCGAGCAGCTCTTTGATGTGCTGTTCTGCTTGTGCTTCTGTAATCATAATCTTAATCTATTTCGTAGCATGCGCGATTGCCTGAGGTTTCTTCAACTGTCACCTTGTAGCAAAAAGGAATCTGCTCGCAGATCCATCTGGCAATATTTTCTGATGTTGGGTTAAATGGAAGGACGTCGTTGAGGTGCTTGTGATCGAGGACGTCAAAGACCTTTTCCTTGATGTGCTTGAAGTCAACAACCATCCCGTTTTTATCTAATTCCGAGTTCTTGCAGAAAATCTCCACAACATAGTTGTGGCCATGAATTCTGGAGCACTTGCTCTCGTAGTCCAGGCTCAAAGCGTGACTTGCTGCAAACTCAAATTTTTTGGA
>JAFNUQ010000120.1 GCA_017383945.1 Bacteroidales bacterium
AACGGCAAGCCATGCCAGATCGTATGGTTCCAGCACGTTAAGCCAGGCAAGGGTCCTGCTTTCGTTAAGACCAAGCTTCGCAATCTTGAAAACGGCCGCATCCTTGAAAATACTTTCACCGCTGGTGCAAAGGTTGAGACTATCGAGGTTGAGCGCCGTCCATACCAGTTCCTTTATGCAGAGGAGGATGGATTTAACTTCATGCACGAGGAGACTTATGAGCAGATTCTTCTTCCTAAGGAGGTTGTTGACAACGCAGACCTCATGAAAGAAGGACAGCACGTAGAGATGATGTTCATCGTGGGCGAGGAGAAGTGCCTCACTTGTGAGCTCCCTACTTATGTAACTCTTGAGGTTACATATTCAGAGCCTGCAGTTAAGGGTAACACTGCTTCAACTTCAGCTCTCAAGGAGGTTGTTCTTGAGACTGGCGCCAAGATCATGGTTCCTCTCTTCATCGAGACAGGCGAGAAGATCACAGTAAACACATCAGACCGTTCATACGGCCAGAGAGTGTAATTTTCTCAGAATTAAGATAAAAAATGACTCTGCACTATTGCGGGGTCATTTTTTTATTTTATATTTGCGATATCATTTTGATATCAATTTAAATTATAATAGAAATGGAAAACAATCAGAACTTTGAGTACAAAGGCTTCAAAGCCAATGGCTTCCTAATGTTACTCGTCTCTCTTGCTATTGTAGGACTTAGCATCTGGGGTATCGTAGTCGGCGCAACAGAAGGCAATGACCTCACTGCTGTTCTTTGCTCGATCAGCACATTGATCGGCTGTATTATGCTTGGTGGATTCATGGTTATTGAGCCAAACCAGGCAAGAGTTCTCGTATTCTTCGGTAAATATCGCGGAAATATTCTTCAGGAAGGCTTCTGGTGGATCAATCCATTTATAAGTGTGAAGAAAATCTCTCTCCGCGCAAGAAACCTCAACGCCGATCCTATCAAAGTCAACGACAAAATGGGAAATCCTATTATGATCGGTCTTGTGCTTGTATGGAAAGTAAAAAGAGAGGAAATATATAAGGCCATCTTCAATATCGACACGCCTTCAAAAGTGTTGACAACCACAACAGCAAAGGGCAATGTAGAAATCTCATCTGCCAGCGCAAGCGACTCTCGTATGGACGCTCTTGCTAACTTTGTGACAGTGCAGAGCGATGCCGCTCTCAGACAGGTAGCCGGAAACTATGCCTACGACAGCAATACTGCCGCCGAAGGCGAACTCAGCCTTAGATCAAATGCAGACGAAATCAACGTACTCCTTGAGCAGAAGCTCTCTGAGCGCCTTGATCTTGCCGGCATTGAGGTAGTTGAGGCCCGCATCAATTATCTCGCCTACGCTCCGGAGATTGCAGCAGTAATGCTTCGCCGCCAGCAGGCGGACGCTATCATCTCTGCACGCGAGAAGATCGTAGAGGGAGCTGTTTCTATGGTCAAGATGGCAATCGACCAGCTCTCCGAGAAGGAAATCGTAGAGCTTGACGAGGAAAAGAAGGCAGCTATGGTCAGCAACTTGCTTGTCGTACTCTGCTCTGACGAATCTGCTCAACCTGTTGTAAACACAGGCACTTTGCATCATTAATACTTTGCAGGATGCCAAAGGAGCAAAATAAAAGTTTTGTACTGCGCATAGACGCGCAGACAATGGAGGCCGTTGAGAAGTGGGCGGAAGATGAGTTCCGCTCGACCAACGGTCAGCTCCAATGGATCATCTCTGAAGCACTTCGCAAGAGCGGGCGTCTAAAGAAAAGTAAAAAGGAGCAACCCGATGATTAAAAAACTGGCCCTAATAGTTCTTGCAGCAGGCCTCTGCTTGTCTTGTGCCAACGCTCAGCGCCCACAGACCCCAAAAGAACCTTATCCCTATGTAACCGAGGAGGTAAGTTTTGCCAACGAGGCGGAAGGGGCCACCTTGAGTGGCACTCTCACCTACCCTGTAATGCATCACATATATCCTCAGGGCAGCATTCCCGTTGTCTTGATGGTCACAGGCAGTGGTGCTCAGGACCGCAATGAGGAGCTATTTGGCCACAAACCGTTTCTTGTGATCGCAGACTACCTCGCTAAGAAAGGCATTGCTTCTCTTAGATATGATGACCGCGGAGTAGGCGGGTCAAAAGGTCCTACAGACAACACGACTTCGCTTAACAACAAAGCCGACGCCCTTGCAGGTATTGATTATCTTCGCAGCCTGGGCAAATTCGGCAAGGTGGGAGTACTTGGGCATAGCGAAGGCGGCAGCATTGCCTTTATGATGGGCGCGGAAGGAAGCGTAGACTTCCTGATCTCACTCGCAGGACCGGCAGCTGACGGCATCACAATGCTTGTGGGGCAGAACAGAGCCATCTTTCCTCTTGCGGGAGTTAAAGGACAGACGCTAAACGATTACTGCACTGCGCTTGAGCAGGTACTCAAAGATGTAGTTGCGGACCAGATTGGGGATAATCACACTCAACACGTAGAAGAAATCATTAAGTCCAAGAGTCTTGAGCTTCCTGGCGCATTGGAGGCCAACCTTGTAGCTGTCATCAAGCAGATGAATCCTTGGATGGTCTGGACTCTCGCCTATAATCCTGAGGAAGACATAAAGAAAATCAGTTGCCCGGCCATGGCAATAAACGGCAGCCTGGACAAGCAGGTAGTCAGCAAGGACAATATCCCGCTACTTGAGAAAAGCCTCACAGGCAACGACAAAAACTTCATCAAGGAGTACCCGGGACTCAATCACCTCTTCCAACCATGTAACGAAAGTACGGCAATGAGCTATCAATTCATCGCCGAGACCATATCAGAAGAAGTTCTGGAAGATATTGCTAAGTGGATTACAAGCGTGAAATAGCGGAAGCCACTTGATCAAGGAGCCATTTAGGTGTGGAGGTCGCTCCACAAATGCCCACAAAATCACTAGTCAGGAACCAGGCTGGGTCTATCTCAGATGGAGAACCGATGTGGTAGGTACGGGCATTTTCTTTTTTACAGAGGTCATACAAGACCTTGCCGTTGGAGCTGGAACTTCCTGCCACAAAAACTATCACATCGTGAGAGCGGGCAAACTCCACAAGCTGCTTATGTCTTGAAGCAACTTGCGAGCAGATTGTGCGATGTATCAGGAGCAGAGACTCAGGCATCTTTGATGCAAGATATTCAGCGATAGCCTCATAGCCCACAGGACTCATCGTAGTCTGAGAAAAGAGCTCTACAGGACGATCAAAAGCAAACTCATCTACTGCCTTTAACGCTTCAAGTTGGGCAGTAGTCTGCACCACAATCACGTCTCCATCAACCTGTCCCACCAGGCCCAACACCTCTGGATGGCCTTCCTTGCCATAGATAATCACCTTTCCGCCAGCGGGTTTAGTTCTGGCATAGGCCTCGCGAATCTGTTTCTGAAGACCAAGCACCACAGGACAGGTGCAGTCAATGAGATCAAAGCCTAGAGAAGATACTTGCTGATAAACAGCTGGCGGTTCTCCGTGCGCACGGATCAGAAGCGTTTTCTGCTCGGAAGCTGACGCCAACTCAGGAAGGTCAGCAATAGAGATAGTTTCCAAGCCAAGCGAATTCAACCTTGCGAGCTCTTCCTCGTTATGCACAATTGCACCAAGGGAATACAGGCTGCCACCATGCTCATCCAGGAAGCGCTCGGCGGTTCCTATCGCCCTGATTACTCCCCCGCAGAAGCCGGACTGCTTATCAATCTCTACTCTCATTACAAAATGCCAAACTTACCCTGGATGAGGCCTTGCACCCACGCAAGCTCTTCCTGCATTGTCATATCAGAATTATCTAGAGTATAGGCATCATCGGCCTTTTTCAGAGGAGATGTCTCTCTATGAGAATCTATATAATCCCTTTGCTGGAGGTTTTCAAGAACTTCCTGCAGATCAGGGTTCTGTCCCTTTGCGACCATCTCATCATAACGGCGTTTTGCTCTCACTTCAGCAGACGCAGTCATAAAGATCTTTATCTCCGCATCAGGAAAAACAGTCGTACCGATATCGCGTCCATCCATCACTACTCTGCCTCCCTCAGAAAAAGCGTGGAGCCTCTCATCGACCCAAGCGCGCACATAAGGAACTGTTGCTATCGGACTCACCTGAGACGATACGGTCATAGATCGGATCTGGCTCTCTATGCACTCGGCGCCCATATAAAGCTGGCTACCAACCTCAAAATGCAGGTCTAGCTCCTTGAGCGCATCCTTGAGACTATCCGAAATGACATTATCCGGAGAGATGTAACCATTCTGCTGAGCAAAATAGGTCACACCACGATACATCGCACCCGAGTCCAGGTAAAGGAAATCAAACTTCTTGGCGAGCAACTTGGCAAACGAACTCTTTCCTGTAGAAGAATATCCATCTACGGCAATCTTAATATCTGGAACTCTCATTTCTCTTACTTGTTTAGTTTGGACTCATATTCTGCTTTTGCTCTCTCAACTGAGACACTTCTCTTCAGCACAAATCCTGATCCCAGGTACTTGGTTCTGACATCCTCGTCATTTGCAAGTTGCTCAGGAGTGCCTTCCTGAAGAATGGATCCTTCATACAGAAGGTATGCTCTATCTGTAATCGCGAGCGTCTCACCCACGTTATGGTCGGTAATAATGACACCAATATTGCGGTACTTCAGCTTTGCAATGATATACTGAATATCCTCAACGGCGATAGGGTCCACGCCTGCAAACGGCTCATCAAGCAGAATGAATTTTGGATCGATAGCAAGAGCACGGGCGATCTCACAGCGACGTCTCTCTCCACCTGAGAGCTGTATACCCAATGACTTGCGCACCTTAGAAAGATTAAACTCATCAATCAACGACTCCATCTTCTCGAGACGCTGAGCCTTAGGAATACCCTTCATCTCCATCACGGAGAGAATATTATCTTCCACAGACATCTTCCTGAAGACAGATGCATCTTGAGGGAGATATCCCACACCCTTCTGAGCACGCTCATACATAGGAAGCTCCGTAATTTCTTCATCTTCAAGAAATACTCTACCCTCATTGGGCTTTATCTGCCCTGTAATCATATAAAAACTGGTAGTTTTACCGGCACCATTTGGGCCAAGAAAACCTACAATTTCTCCTTGATTAACCTCCATAGACACGCCTTTCACGACGGTACGGAGACCATATTTCTTAACTAAATTCTGGCAATATAATTTCATCTTTAACTATCTGATATCCAAGCCAAGATCTATCACAAAATCCCTTACCTCTTCGTTGCGCTTAATCAAATCATCAGCCTTTTCAGCTGGCATATATTTAATATCTTCCTTTTCCTCGTCAGGAATAACATAAGGCTCAAGTCTGAGAAGTCCGCAGTTCATGATTGCACAGAACTTGTTCTCCATATCTCGGAGCATCTTCTCCTCAATCCACTTCTTCTGAGCCTCATTGGTCACAGAAAACTCAACAAGCTTCTTCCCTTCCGACTCGCTGATGATGAGTGTAGCCTTTGCCAACGCTGTTGACAGACGAGGCTGAGCTGCATATTTGAGCGCAAGATCGTTCCACTTTTCCTTGAGTGCATCATCAGAAGGAAGTTGCACCTCCTGGCGAACCCTCACCTCCGGCTTTACTTCCTCCTCCTTCTCATTCATCAGAGACGAAAGCGAGAGCGAAGACGCAAATCTGCTGGCCTTCTTAGGAGCCGCTGGTGCAGGTTTCTCTGCCACTGGGGCCTCAACTTCAGGGGCCGCTGGTGCAGCCTGAACTGGCACAGCAGGGGCAGGCGGAGCGGTCTGAACCGGTACAGATTGAACAGGCATAGTCTGAACCGGTGCGACCTGGACTGGCGCAGCTGAAACTGGAGCCTGTGACGGAACGACTGGCTGAGCCGCCGGCTCTCTATTGAGGAACGAGAGATTCATGAGCGCGAGCTCGATGTGCAGGCGCTGGTTGGCCGAGCCACGGTATGAGGCTTCGCATTTGCTGCAGACATTTATACCTTCATAAAGAAACTTTACCGAGCATTTATCGGCTTGCTCCTTGTACCTCTTCTTCAAAGATGCCGGCATATCAAGAAGCGAGTCAAGGCCTGCAGTCCTGCTCACAAGCAGATCACGCAAATGCTCTGCAAGGGCACTGACAAAATACAGCGCATTGAAGCCCTTTGAAAGAACCTCATCAAACAAAAGCATCGCCGATGCGTAGTCTCCGCCAAGGAAATAATCTACGAGGCGGAAGCTGTATTCATAATCCAGAACATTGAGATTACGAAGAACATCCTCATAACGTATCGTTGTGCCACAGAAGGCGACGCTCTGATCAAAAAGAGTCAAGGCATCTCTCATCGCGCCATCAGCCTTGTGGGCAATCACATGGAGAGACTCTTCGTCTATAGTAATGCCTTCTTTTACTGCAATGGAAGAAAGGTTGGAAACGATATCAGGTATACTGATGCGGTTGAAGTCGTAGGTCTGGCAACGCGAGAGGATGGTAGGAATAATCTTATGTTTCTCTGTAGTTGCAAGGATGAATATAGCGTGTGCAGGCGGTTCCTCTAGAGTTTTAAGGAATGCATTGAATGCAGAAGAAGACAACATGTGCACCTCATCGATGATATAGACAGAATAACGTCCTGTCTGAGGTGGAATCTGAACCTGCTCCATCAGATTCTTGATATCTTCTACACCATTATTTGAAGCGGCATCCAGCTCGTGGATACAATATGAGCGGCCTTCCTTAAATGACAAGCAAGACTCGCACTCTCCACAAGGCTCAAGATCCGCACCCGGATTTTCACAATTTATGGTCTTTGCAAAGATTCGCGCAGCGCTGGTCTTTCCGACACCTCTAGGGCCGCAGAACAGGTAGGCGTGTGCGAGTTGACCTCTTAGAATAGAATTCTTGAGCGTTTTTGCTATATTATCCTGTCCGACAAGTGTTTCAAAGCTGTCGGGACGATATTTGCGAGCTGATACAATATATTCTGACATAGAATACAAATGTAATGATTAATTCGTAACTTTGAACCGTGAAGAATATTGCAAAACATATTTTTATTTTACTGGCTTTCCTGCTATGTACCCTCGAAGCGTTTCCTCAGGGGAAGGTATATACACGCAAGGCAAAGCTTGAGGATTTCCCTATCAGTACAACTAAAGTCGTAATAGACGGCAACTCATTTCTAGGCATCGCGCTGAGGGAAGAAATCGCCCTCAGATGGAGGATTTCCCCTTATGAGCACTGCACTCCTCAAGAGTATGACCAGCTCAAGACCAACCATAGCTACTACTTCATCAATCTCATAGAGGAGGAGGGCATCGCTTTTCTTGTGCTCACCAAGGGAGGTAAAGAGGAAGACAGTGATCAATTCAAGAGGCCATTTGAGGTGGTTAGGGTTCCGTTTGCAAGCGTCGGAGATCCAAGCGGAAGAGAGCTCATATTTATGGGCGCTTTTGTTGACATACTTCAGATATTTGTCGAGGACGCAATGCTTGCAGATCAGGTTGCATATAGCGGATTGAAACATTACAATAGCACAAAACTCTCTCACAAAGTCATTTATCTTGACCCCGAGAAGGCTGACGAGCAATATCTGAACAACACCCCTGGAACACTGGTCGGAATCTGCATCTCGCCGACAGAAATCAGCAAGAGAAGCTATTGCTACAAGATGCTCATCACAGCTGACAGCCACGAGCTATATTACTACAAGAAATTCAAGTATAGAGGCTCAAAGGATGCAGCTTTTACCGATTCAGAAATAAAGCAATTCATAAACAGAGATGGAATCATCGCTCAATAAATATCTCAAGGCACATAGCTCTGTCCCATCTGAAATGCTCTCTTGGCTTGAGAAGCAGACTCACCTGCGCACCAACTACGGAAGAATGCTTTCCGGAAGCGTACAAGGAGAGCTGCTCAAGCTACTGGTAGAGATTTCCGGCGCACAAAGGATACTTGAGATCGGTTCTTTTACAGGCTATTCAAGTACTTGCATGGCTCTAGGGCTCAAAGAGGATGGCAGCATCGATGCTCTTGAGCTCAACGATGAGCTTGAGGACTTAATGAGAGAGGCTTGGGAAAAAGCCGGAGTGGAGGACAAGATCAATCTTCACATCGGAGATGCCAGCAAGACATTGGAAAGTTTTGCCGACAGGCTGCACTACTATGATTTTGTCTTTATTGATGCCAACAAGAGAGAATACAGCAGATACTACGATCTAGTATTTCCTCTAGTAAAAGTGGGCGGCATCATCGTAGCTGACGATGTACTCTGGGATGGCAAGGTATTGGAGGAGAACCCATCCAAAGATGCTCAGACTCAAGGCCTTCTGCATTTCAACGACATGGTAGCAGAAGACCGCCGCGTTGAAAAGGTAATGATACCTCTACGCGACGGCCTTACTATTATTGTCAAGAAATCTGATTAAAGATTTACAAAATCCTCGACGTTTTTTGGTGTAACGACTTCATCTCCCAAGATGAGCAGTCGGTCTACGACGTTGTCCAGCTCTCTGATATTGCCCGGCCAGGTTTTATTGCAAAGCAGTTCCACTGCCTCTTTTGAGAAACTACGGGCACGTCCGCCTTCTGTATATTTCTCAATAAAATGCTGCACCAGGATCGGAATATCCTCCTTGCGCTGGTCAAGAGAAGGTACCTCTACAATAATAACGCTCAGACGATGATAAAGGTCCTCACGGAAGCGTCCTTCAGCGATCTCCTTTCTGAGGTCTTTGTTGGTTGCTGCAATCACTCGCACATCCACTACGATATCCTTATCCGAGCCCACTCTTGAAAGCTTCTTTTCCTGAAGAACTCTCAGTACTTTAGCCTGAGCGGCAAGAGACATATCACCAATCTCATCAAGGAAAAGCGTACCGCCTTCTGCCTGCTCAAACTTGCCCTTATGCTGCTTGATAGCAGAGGTAAACGAACCTTTCTCGTGTCCAAAGAGCTCACTCTCAATGAGTTCGCTTGGTATCGCAGCACAATTCACCTCAATGAAAGGGTTGGCACTTCTAAGACTCTGCTGATGAAGATTTCTTGCAACAAGCTCTTTTCCAGATCCGTTAGGACCGGTAATCAGGACCCTCGCATCAGTAGGCGCAACCTTGGAAATAATATCGCGAATCTTCTGTATCGGGGCAGATTTTCCGATCATATCAGCACCATAGACTTTCTTCTTCAGAGCCTTATTCTGCGTGGTAAGGATAGTACGTTCCCCGGCATTTTTAATCGTAATCAGGACTCTATTGAGGTCAAGAGGCTTCTGAATAAAATCAAATGCGCCCTTTTTAATGCACTCAACAGCAGTATCGATATCTCCGTGTCCTGAAATCATGACTACAGCGGCATCGATGCCCATTGAGTTGATTTTCTCAAGGACCTCAATGCCATCCATACCAGGCATCTTAATATCACAGAAGATTACATCAAATTTCTCTTTCTCGACTATAGACAAGGCCACAATCCCGTCTTCTGCAGTCTCTACGCTATACCCCTCGTCACAAAGAATCTCCTTGAGGGAGTTGCGTATCGATCTTTCATCGTCTACAATAAGTACTCTCATAAGCTAAATATTAACGTCAATCTTCAAGCGAGTTTCGTGCCAAAGATTATCCAATCTGGGCTCCGTTATTAAGACACTCCTGAGGAGTGATGAAACGCATCTTGCCGTCACCCTGCTTTGCCATCAAAATCATACCCTTGCTCTCGATGCCACGGATCTTGCGAGGCTGGAGGTTTGCAAGGATACAGATCTGCTTGCCAACCATATCTTCAGGACTATAGAATTCGGCTA
>JAFNUQ010000121.1 GCA_017383945.1 Bacteroidales bacterium
AACGCTTTATTAAAGTAAATACTACGCCTTAGGTTTAATTACTTTTCCAGCCCCGCTGACATCCCAACTCAGGTTGTCTGAACGAAGTCCTGACAGATCGAGGATACCGGCTCCGCTTATATCTGCACGGGCTTTTTCTGCAGTTCCGCTGATTTCAACATCTCCTGCACCAGACACATCCAGATCAAAGTCTTTGCAGTCAAGATTCTCGATCTTGAGCTCAACAGCTCCTGACGCATCAACATCTACTTTATCCGCAATAAGACCTTGGATGCTGACCTCTGCTGCACCACTTAAAGGCATCTGGAACGACTTACCGGCATTGATTGGAGTTGTAGAGACAAACGCGGCTGCGCCTGTAAGTGTAATCCAAGAGAGCTTTTCAGAGCTCAGCAATACTTCTATATCTCTGATATTCCTGAAATTACTATGATCGTGTTTAATCACAAGTTGATCGTTACTCTGAACAAACAGGATGTGATCAACGACATTGTCCGGAGCAGAGATTGTGCAAGAAGCCGGGCCGGCGCTATAAATCACCTTGACAGGAAATTCAATATTCAGAAGCGAGAAATCTGTGATTTCAATAGTCTTGGTCACATAATCATTACTTGCTTCAATAGTATTCTCTTTGAAAGCCTCCTCGTCAAACCACTCTGAAACAGAGTCTGAGACTTTTACAAAGCGGCAAGAGTTTAAAGATAGGGAGAGTGCCAGAGCACTGATAATGTATACTATTTGTTTCATTTTTCTTCAATTAATTTTTTAATATCAAGTCCTAATAACTGAGCTCTATTGATAAACGCAGGGAGCTCTTCCTCGATAAATTTTATTTGTTCTGAATTGCGGATTTTCTCTATTGCATCTCCTGACACAAAGAATCCTATACCTCTCTGATTGAATATTACACCTCGGGTCGAAAGCAATTCATAGGAACGTGCCACTGTATTTGGATTTACTCCAATCGCGGCGCCCCACTCTCTCACGGAGCTGATACGGTCCATCGGTTTTATCTCCCCGGAAAGTATCCTATCACAGATATTATCCGCTATCTGCACATATATTGGCTTATTGGGATCAAAAATCATAGTCTAGTGCTTTATTGTTTTAAGTCTTAGGAAAATCAGTCCTGTGAGCAACACAAAATATACTGAATAAACGATTGTCAGATAGTTATTGATACCTGTTACTACTTCTGATGGAGTCATATCCATAAAGAACTTCTCAATATCATTAAGCTTCTCAATAAAAGGAAGGCCGACAATTGTCGAGATAACAGAGATTCCCATCAGCACCAGAATTGTCTTGGCCGCCTTGGACTTCTTGAAAACAATAGCGCCGAGGAGAAATGGAAGCACCGCTGTAACACAGTAGGTTATATACAGCATAATAAAATTTACACTGACACCATCTACTATTTCTTCTGCGCCAAAAAGTACAGGAAGACGGAACTCTGATATAATAGGTGCACCATAGTAACTTGGGAAGATAAGACCCATAACTGCATCAACACCAAGTAACATCACAGCAAGAGCAACTGGAATCACCAATGCAGATACAATTATCATAGAAAGAGTCTTCTCACACACTGACACCGGCATCAAGATATAATCAGTACCGGCTTTCTTATCGGTGAGATGGCCATATATTTTACTTGGTGAGGTAATCATAGTGACAAAAAACGCTGCTACGATGCCGACTATTCCCACCTCATGCAGATCCTCCGCAAATCCCTCTCCTCTTACCAGACTGGCAACCTCAACCAAGAAGAAAACTATTGCCGGCATCAGGCAACAGATCAGAAAAGACAGACCCCACTGATTTTTGGCATTTCTGAGGTCATTGATGAAATAGGTGCCAAACCTCTTGAAATTAAATATATTACTCATTGCTGAAAAGGGCTTTTACGATTGATTTATTTTTGTGGATTGCATTGAAGAGAGCTTCAATGTTTACCTTGCTGTCTTCCTTGCGGACATTTGGATATACCTGTATAAAACCACCAGGAAGCTGTTCTGAGTAAAGGCTCTCACTCTTGAGTGTTGTACCGTAGTCAAAGAAGAGTTTGTCAGAAATCTCCTCAAGGCTGGCATTCAGGAGCACATCCACCTTATCAAGAATAATGATAGGATCGATGACATTTTCAAGATCTCGCACCTGGTGAGTAGAAATTACGATAATCGAGTCTTCCTTGGTATATTTCATCAATGCAGATCTGAACTGTGCTTTTGATGGGATATCAAGACCGTTTGTCGGCTCGTCCATAAAAAGATAACTAGGAGAGCATGCAAGGGCAAACGAAATATGAGTCTTTTTGAGCTGACCACAAGACATCTTATTCATCTTCTGCTGGGCATCTACCTCAAACATCTGCATAATCTCACAGAAAGTCTCTTCTGAATAGTTGGGCCAGAATTTACCTCTGCTTCTTGCCCAAAGTAGAGCCTTGTCGTTTGGCGCAGCCACTTCATCAGGTATATAGATGAGTTGTGAAAGGAACTCAGGCTCACGCTTATATGGATTAAAGCCATCGCAGTCAATAGTGCCTCTCTGTGACTTCTTGAGACCACAGAGCAATGTGAGAAGAGTTGTCTTACCGACTCCATTTTCTCCTAGCAAGCCATAGATCTTGCCAGGAAGAAGCTCCATTGAGATGTTTTTGAGCACCTCATTGGCTCCATAACTAAAAGCTAGATTTTCAATCTTGATCATATTACTTATTAATTTTACGCAGTGTACTAGTGCATTAATACACTGCAAAGATAATACTGATTTTTATAATTCAAAATTTTTATTCAAAATTATTTTCAAATACCTACTTTTGAGTATCTACTGTGACCGCAACGTATGCGTTTTTTTGGTAACTTTGCGCCATGATTGAACACAGTTTTAAACAGACAGACAAGATGAGAAACGTCATCGTACAAGGCGACTCTTCTCTACTAATGGCCATGAGCAATTTTGAGATTCCTCTTGGATTTGGAGAGCTCACAGTCAAGGAAGTGTGTGACAATCAAGATATTGACGTGGATACATTTCTCACTATCGCCAACTTCATCAACGGAAACAGCTACAATAACGAGAGTGTATCACTTCCCTCACTGATGAAGTACCTGCGCAATGCTCACTCGTATTTCTTGGATTTCAAGCTCCCTGCCATAAGGAAAAATCTCATCGAGTCACTAGACTACTCCGGCGGCGATGACTTCTCATTGGTTGTAATGAGGTTCTATGATGAGTATGTGACCGAGGTCCGGAAACACATGGAACACGAGGATACGACCGTATTTACATATACCGACCGCCTGCTGGGCGGCATCAAGGATAGCGAATACAGCATCGCTTCATATTCCAAGAAACACGGTCATTTTGACAAGCTCAAAGAGCTCAAGGACTTGATCATCCGCTACTATCCCAACAAAGACAATAGCAAACTCTACTCTGTGCTTTATGATATCATAGTGTGTGAAAACGATCTCAATTTCCACTGTAATATTGAAGATCAGCTCTTCATCCCGTGTGTTCAAAAGCTCGAATCGCAGATTTCCGTCAAATCTTTATCTAAAAAAGAGACAGATATAAAGGAAGAATCTTCCACAAATCAGGAGTCACTCAGCATCAGAGAGAAGGAGATAATTGCATGCGTAGCCAAGGGCATGTCCAATAAAGAGATTGCAAATCAACTTTTCATTTCTTTTCATACAGTTACTACACACAGAAGGAACATCTCAAATAAACTGCAGATCCACACATCTGCGGGTCTTACTATCTATGCTATAGCAAATAACCTCGTCAGCATAGATGACTTAAAGAATTTATAAGAATGTCTACAAAAGCAATCTACGGGCATCTCGCCTGCTTTGTCGCATATGCGATTTTTGGAGTAAATATAATCATCTGCAAGGATCTGACCAGCAGCAGCTTAATATCCCCTATCGGACTTTATAGCATCCGTGCGATATGTGCCGCTGCGATATTCTGGATCATATCTATCTTCACGCCTAAAGAGAAGGTAGACAAGAAAGACTTCATCAAGCTGCTGGCAGCTTCCGTAACCGGATTCCTCTTACCACAATTGAGTTTTCTGATGGCAATCCCCATCACAACTCCAATGAACTGCAGCATCATAACTGCGACGCAGCCAATCTACACAATGTTCATTGCTGCCTGGGCTCTCAAGGAACCCATCACAGCAAAGAAAGCCGGAGGTGTCGCACTCAGTTTTGCCGGAATCCTGTTCTTGATATTCAACAGTGTGCAAAGTGGAGGCAGTGGCGAGACTCATCCTATGGGCATAGTCCTGATGATTGTCAACAGCATCGTGTTTGCACTATATCTGGGACTCTTTAAACCACTGATC
>JAFNUQ010000122.1 GCA_017383945.1 Bacteroidales bacterium
AATTTTGCTCTCTGTTATTGGGACATAGACGTGAACCACCTCGTCTGCAGCCATGTCGCCAAGTTTCTCGATTTCCTGGGTGAGTTTGTTGCTCTTTCTGTTGGTCTTGCAGCTAACCGGACCTTTGGAAAAATCAACATAAGAAAGGCCGTGTCCAAACGGATACATCACCGGTATCTGCTTTGCCTCAAACCATCTGTATCCCACGAAGATACCTTCGCTGTAGGCTGAATCATCAGCGGTGAGCTCTCTTTCCTCCTGCTCAACATCCTTGCGATAGCGCATAGTGAAGAGGTCTGCGCCTGCCTGCCCGTTAGGGAAGTTGCTCAAGGCAAATGCTGGCGAATCCTCAAGCTTGAGAGGGAATGTAAACGGAAGTTTGCCAGACGGAGCGATGTCGCCAAACAGCACCTGTGCGAGTGCTGTGCCACCTTCGAGGCCGTTCCACCAGCCCTGCACGATTGCAGGGGAGTACTGCTCCAGCGAGCGAAGGTCGCAAGGACCGCCTGAGATGAGCACTGTGACGAGGTTGGCATTTGCCTCGTAGAGCGCTTTTACAAGCTCGTCCTGTCCTGCCGGAAGCATAATGTCTCTGCGGTCACTGCCCTCTGTCTCGATCTGCTTGTTGGTGCCGGCAAAGAATAGCACGAGGTCTGCTTCTGATGCAAGAGCAACTGCTTCTGCCATCATCTCAGGATCTGCTGCCTGTGCGAGATTGTCCCTGCGGTGCAGGCTCTTGTAACCAGGAGCATATTTCACTTCAATGCCTTCTGCTGCGCGTGCCTGGATGCCTTCGAGCGGAGAAATCTCATAGAGAGTCTTGACACCCGCACCCACGCCGCCGATTGCAGTGCTAAGCACCGCGTTCTGTCCGATCACGGCAATCTTCTTGACATCCTTTGCGATAGGCAATGCGCCGCCTTCGTTTTTGAGAAGTACTATTGATTTCTGCGCAATCTCAAGGGCAACTCTTTGCTGCTCCGGCTGCGAGGTCATTATAGTATTTGCTACATCTTCCGGGATGGCCTCAATTGCGTGGCGAAGGCGAAGGATTTCGCGCACCTTGTCGTCTACAACTGACTCAGGCAGAGCACCGTTGCGCACTGAGTCAATCAGAGCCTGGCCGAAATAATTGTCGCCTGTCATCTGCACGTCAAGTCCGCCAAGAGCTGCTCCCATAGTGCTGTGCGTGCCGCCCCAGTCTGAAACTGTCATTCCGCGGAAGCCCCATTCGTCCCTAAGGATTTCGTTGAGGAGGTGTGCATTCTCCGAGCAGTAATAACCGTTGACCTTGTTGTAGGCCGGCATTATGCACATCGCGCCACCTTCGATCACCGCGTCCTCAAATGGCTTGAGGTATATCTCACGCATCGTGCGTTCGTCTGCGATGACATTGACGCTGCCGCGGTTGGTCTCCTGATTGTTGAGAGCGAAGTGCTTCAGACACACTGCGGTACCTTCTTCCTGCGCGCCGATTGTGTAGTCGAGTGCGAGGGCTGCGCTGAGAATAGGGTCCTCGCTGAGGTATTCGTATGTACGTCCTCCGACCGGGAGCCTCTGGATATTGATTGCCGGGCCGAGGATGATGTCCTTGCCTCTAAGTCTTGCTTCGCGGCTGATGGCCTGTCCGTTCTTGCGTGCGAGTTCCTTTGACCAAGTTGCTGCTAAGGCAGAACCGGTAGGGAAGTAGGTCGCTGAGTCAAGCTTCCAACCGAGCGGGTGGAAACCGTCACCGTTTTCCTCGCGGATACCAAAAGGTCCGTCCGTATACTTGATGTCCTGGATGCCCAAGCGTGGGACGCCCTCCGAAGACATATTTGTCTTGCTGTGAAGCATCTCCACCTTTTCTTCAAGAGTCATCTGTGCGATGATCTTGTTGATCTTCTGATCGTTTTGGGTGAGTTTCTGTTGAGGGCTTGTGCAAGCGGCAATGATAGATGCTGTCAGCGCTGCTGCGATGAGACGGTTAATATTCATAATCTGCTGATTTGATGGTCGTATTCGCAAATTTAGTCTTTTTGTTTTACATTTGTATTTAAAGGAAATAATTTATCAGTTATGAAAAATTTTTTATTGTCACTCGCTATCCTAATGGCAACTGCAGTGTGTCTTGGTGCGCAGAATAATGAATCAGTAGATCTTGACCAGAAGTATGCCACAGAGATGCTTGCAAAGGGTACACTTGCTCCTGATTTTACTCTCACAGATATTACCGGAAGAGAAGTGAAGTTGAGCCAGTTCAAAGGTCGCAAGGTGGTGCTTCAGTTCTGGGCGTCTTGGTGTCCGGATTGTAGGGCAGAGGTGCCGCATATCAAGGCTCTCCAAGCCAAAGCGGATCCGTCTGAGGTTGCATTTGTCGCTGTGTCATTTGACAGGACCATCGATGCATTCAAGACCTATGTGACTGAGAACTATATGGGCGGAGTGCAGCTTTATGATCCTGCAGGGATGAAGCAGTCTGAGGTCGCTCAAGCCTATAAAGTAAAATGGATTCCATCTCTATATCTGATTGATGAGGACGGAAAGGTTGCTCTTGCCACAGTAATGTTTGACAAGCTTGCTTCAGCTCTCAATGCACAGGCTGGAATCGCTACTTTAGGAGCAGGACTTTGCACAGAAGAAGGTTGTTTGTAATTTTTTTTGCACATTCGAAATTTATGCTTATATTTGTGCTAAATTAGAATTATTCAAAATTAGATAACAATTAAAAAGTATAATAATATGGCAACAAAGTTTTATAAATGTGCACATTGCGGCAATGTAATCCAGAAGGTTGTAGATAGCAGAGTTCCAGTTGTATGCTGCGGACAGAAGATGGAAGAGCTCATCCCTGGCACTGTAGATGCAAGTGTAGAGAAGCACCTCCCGGTTGTAACTTGGATTGACGAGAAGACTCTCAAAGTTGAGGTAGGTAGTGTAGCTCATCCTATGCTTGAGGAGCACCACATCTCTTTTATCTATGTTGAGACTGAGAACGGAGGCATCAGAGTTGATCTTTCTGACAAGCCTGAAGCAGTAATCGCTCTTGGCGATGAGAAGG
>JAFNUQ010000123.1 GCA_017383945.1 Bacteroidales bacterium
GGTGGTTGTCAAGACCTTTATTGGTGTCAATGACGATTATTTTGCACAGGCTCTCGATATTATCGATGAGAAATATGGCTCAATGTCGGAGTTTCTTCACAACCAGCTGAAGCTCAGCGATCAAGATCTTGCTATTCTTAAAGAGAAATACCTAGAATAAAAACACCCATTATGAAGAGAATCATCATTATGTTGCTCTGTGCTCAGGCATTGTTTGATGCTTCGGCCCAGAACAAGTATCCGTATCAAAATCCTGAACTTTCTCCTGAAGAAAGGACAGAAGATCTCATCTCTCGACTCACTCTTGAGCAGAAGGTATCTCTGATGAACTATCAGAGCCCTGCAATTCCTGAACTTGGTATCCCGCAGTATAACTGGTGGAGCGAGGCTCTGCACGGTACAGCCCGTAATGGTCTTGCGACTGTTTTTCCACAGGCTATAGGTATGGCTGCCAGCTGGAGTGATGCTTTGCTCTCTGAGGTGTTTGAGATTGCCTCTACCGAGCAGCGCATCAAGTTTAATATAGCTCGTCGCAATAAAAATGTTACCCGCTATAATGGCCTCACTGTGTGGACTCCTAATATCAATATATTCCGTGATCCTCGTTGGGGACGTGGTCAGGAGACCTACGGAGAAGATCCTTATCTCACAACAGTGATGGGTAGGGCAGTAGTCAATGCCCTTCAAGGACCAGATACCAGCAGATATGACAAGCTTCACGCGTGCCTCAAACACTTTGCGATACATAGTGGTCCAGAGCCGGAGCGCCACGTCTTCAATGTCGAGGAAGTTTCATACCGCGACCTTAATGAGACCTATCTGTATGCCTTTGAGCGCTTGGTAAAAACCACAGATGTAAAAGAGGTTATGTGTGCCTACAATGCTTGGGAAGGCAACCCATGCTGCGGCAGTGATAAGCTCCTTATCCAGATTCTTCGCAACCAATGGGGATATGACGGCCTTGTTGTGACAGACTGCTGGGCTGTGCGCGACTTCTTCACCGAGGGCGCACATAATGTCTATCCTGGAGACGCTCCGGCTGCAACTGCGGCATCTGTACGTAGCGGAGCCGATCTTGAGTGCGGTAGCGCATTTCCTGCTCTTGTGGAGGCGGTAAAGACCGGCATTCTTCCGGAATCTGAGATTGATGATGCGCTTCGCAGAGTGCTCAAGGCAAGATTTGAGCTAGGCGAATTGGACCCTCAGGAGCTTGTCTCTTGGAGCAAGATTCCTGATGAGCTGCTTGCAAGTGATGCTCATCGCAGCGTTGCTCTTGATATGGCGCGCGAGTCTATGACTCTGCTGCAGAATCGTGGCAAATTGCTGCCTTTGCGCAAGGATGCGCTCTATGCTGTTGTGGGCCCTAATGCTGCCGATTCTGTCGCTCTCTGGGGCAATTACAACGGCTTCCCTCACAAGACAGTGACTGTGCTTGAGGGTATCAAGGCCAAGGTTGGCGAGGACAATGTGATATATTCGCCTGGCTGTGAGATTGCTTCATTTAAGGCTGATTCGCGCCAATACAGTATGACTGCAGGCAATGCTCACGATGCAGCAATCGAAGCTAATGGTGCTGCAGCAAAGGTTGATTATGACCTCTCTGCGCTTGCTGATGCAGATGTCATCATCTATGTCGGCGGTCTCTCTCCTAAGCTAGAGGGCGAGGAGATGCGTGTCAACTATGACGGTTTCCGCGGAGGTGACCGCACAAGCATTGAGCTTCCAGAATCTCAGCGTCGCTATGTAGCTGCGCTGGCAACACTTGGCAAGCCTATCGTTTTTGTAAATATGTCCGGCTCAGCTGTGGCTCTTGAACCTGAATCAAAGGTCTGTGATGCTATCCTTCAGGCTTGGTATGCTGGTGAGGCAGGTGGCACTGCAGTGGCTGATGTGCTCTTTGGAGACTACAATCCTTCCGGTAAACTTCCGCTCACATTCTATCGTGGCGATGCTGATGTGCCGGATTTCAATAACTACGATATGACAGACCGCACATACCGTTATTTCAAGGGTAAGCCGCTCTTTGAGTTTGGCCACGGTCTGAGCTATTCGAAGTTTAAATATAGAAGAGCAAAGTATAAGGATGGTGTTGTCTATGTGACACTTAAGAACTGTTCTAAGGTAGCTGGAGATGAGGTTGTGCAGGTTTATGCGCGTAATGTCGCAGATGTTGAAGGACCAATCAAGAGCTTGCGTGGTTTCAAGCGAGTGCATCTCAAGCCTAGACAGAAAGTCACTGTTGCCATCCCTGTAACGCTTGACCTCTATAATCCACAGACTGGTCAGATGCAAGAAACTGCCGGCAAGCACATCATTTACTATGGCGGCTCATCGGCAGATTCAGCACTCAAAAAGATTAGGATAAAGATCTAATCAATATAGTTCTTTGTGGCATCTACGGCGATTAGAACTCTATCCTCGCCACGGCCATATGGAATATCACAGTAGAAGAAACTGGTACTGTTGTCAACCTCTCCTGCATAGCTGTATTGGCCATTGCTTGGGTTGAACCACCAGATCTTTTTCTTCTCGCCAGAAATCTTACTCAGGTCGATTCTCATTGGACGGCCTGAGTAATTGTATATAAGCAGGTAGTCCTCTCCGCGAGTTGCCACGGCGTAGTCATATCTCTCGCCATTGGTGCCTTCAAGAATGATGCTTTGGTCGTTTATTCTCTCAAAATAAGGGAATTTTAGGATTAGCTCTTTAAGATATTTCATCTGATTGAATCCGTCATTTTCAAGAGCTTCCCACCAATTCTGATCTGCACCGTAGGCTGGGCTCAAGCCGGGGCGGTAAAATTGCATAATGCTATTACTTCCGTAGGTGTGTCCGCAAGAGCCTGCAAATACCGACCAGTAGGCATAACGACGCACATCTGACGCTGTCCATCTTGCTTCTTGAGGGTCGTGAAGTCCTTGTGGGATGCCTTCATAACTAGGTTCGGCATCAAGGACAGGCTTGAGAGGAGAGAAACTCTGGCTGTGAGCGACATATCTCCAGTTATCTTCTTCGAAATGCTGGTTTAGCGTGCCGTCTCCGTCTCCTTTCTGTTGCCCGTAACGGCGGTGACCACTCTGGAACATGTTGAAATCCAGCCACTCTGCGTCGTTCCACCAAGTTGCAGAACAGGTGCGGCCAAATGGATGGAAAGTCATCAAATGTCCTTTGTCAATCTTTCTAATATTCTTGGCAAGGCTCTCCCATACTTCTGGTTTGACATCACCTTTAATGTCACCTCCGATTATCCATACAATATTAGGGGAGTCTTTATATCTGTTTGCTAGAAATTCGCCATACTTTTGAGCTTGCTTTGTGTCAAGTAGTCCAGACTTTACTAAACCGCCCCAGATGCAGACCATACCAATATAAATTCCGTTCTGCTCAGCAGTCTTGATTATATAGTCCATATGCTGCCAATAGCCCTCCTCCATTGAAGATTCTCCGTATATATTGTAGGCAGGGACCCCATTAATGGTCTGTACTTGTACTACATTGTATCCTGCGTCTTTGCACTTTCCAAGGTAATAACTCACCTCGTCACGATTGAGTCTTTCTGGCATCAGCCAACCGGTGTCCCCAAGCCAGAAAAACGGGGTACCATCGCTATGCTGAAGATATCTTTGGTTGCTTGAAACCTCGAGCTTGCCGTGTTGCCATGGTGCACTCTGGGCTTGTGAGGATATTGCTAGGATGCAAAGAGAAATGATGCTTAATAGAAATTTCATATTGCTATAGGGTTTTGATGTGCTCGATTAGTATATCAACTTCATTTGTATCTGTAGCCCAGCTAGTTACCATGCGGATAACTGACTCTTTCTCTCCTCGAGGTCCCCAGTACTCAAAGCTTGCCCACTCTCCGAGTTTGTCGACTATCTTGTTTGGAAGCTTGAAGAACTGCTGGTTGGTCGGACTGTCAATCACAGGTTTGTAGCCTGCCTTGATCATGGCCTTCTTGATGCGAAGCGCCTGCTCAACTGCGTGTCCTGCGATCTCAAAATACAGATTGTCTGTAAATAGTGTCTCAAACTGCAATCCTAGCAGTCTGCCCTTGGCAAGAAGCGCTCCGTGCTGCTTGATGAGAGGGAAGAATTGGCCAAGGATTTCAGGTCTTCTGGTGACAACGGCTTCGCCGAACAGGGCACCGACCTTGGTTCCGCCGATGTAGAAGACGTCGCACAGGCGCACGATATCCTGAAGTGTCACGTCGTAGCCTGGAGAAGCGAGACCGTAGCCCAGGCGAGCTCCATCCATAAATAGAGGGATACCTGCATCTTCGCAGACGGTGCTCAGATCGATGAGCTCATCGAGCGAATATAGAGTGCCGTATTCTGTCGGATTTGAGATATATACGAGTCCAGGAGCGACCATATGATCATATGTGTCGTCGGCATAGAAATTATTGATGTATTCTTCTACTTCTTCTGCCTTGAGCTTGCCATTGTGCTGAGGGAGGGTCAGGATTTTGTGTCCTGTCGCTTCAATTGCTCCTGCCTCGTGGACGCTGATGTGGCCGGTTTCTGCTGCGATTACTCCCTCGTGTCTTGCTAGAATAGCATCAATCACGGTTGCATTGGTTTGAGTACCTCCAACTAAAAAATGCACTGCAAGGTCTTCTCTTCCGCAGGCTTTTCTGATAGCTTCTTTTGCCCTCTGACAATAGTGGTCCTGGCCATAACCTACTGTTGCTTCAAGGTTGGTCTCCTGTAGTCTTTGAAGGATTTTGGGGTGCGCCCCCTGCATATAATCGCAGTCTAGAAAAATCATATCTCTAAATTTTAAAAATTCTCTTACAAATATGCACAATAATGAGCAATGTTTTGTTAAATTTGTGAAATAATAACATAGAAAACCATAACCATACAA
>JAFNUQ010000124.1 GCA_017383945.1 Bacteroidales bacterium
AGAAGAATTTTTATGCTGTTTTTCATTATAAACTAGTCGTTTCGGAAAATTACAAAGTGCAAATATGCGCATAATTGCGCAAAAAACCATTAAATTTGTGCAAATCCTTTGCCAAAAATGAAAGTTTTTAGATTAAGCAGCATTATTATCTCAGCGTTTGTATTATTTGCATGCAACGGACCTAAATATGAGAGTTTTACTGGATATGCACAGGGCGGCACCTACAGCGTGAGCGCCAACCTAGAGGATGTGGACGTGGACGCTAGAGTCATTGCCGCCAAGATTGATTCTCTGCTGACCGAGATTGATTTCAGCATATCCGGATACAATAAGAACTCCCTCTTGAGCAGATACAATGCAGGCGAGGAGATTACCCCAGACAAGCACTTTACTCGCTTGATTGAGCTTTCTGCTGAATACAAGGCGCTTAGCCATGGCGCATTTGATATAGCTGCCGGTCCCCTTTTTGACATCTGGGGATTTGGTTTCAAGAACGACAGCATTCCAAGCGCGCAGAAGGTGGAGGAGGCACTTGCTCTTTGTAAAGAAGGGAAAGTACTTAATTTCAATGCCATCGCGCAGGGTTACAGTTGCGATGTGATCGCCGAATATCTATATTCGATCGGGGTCAAGGATATGCTTGTCAACATCGGCGAGATATATTGCGACGGGTTCAATTCGTCAGGTATGGGATGGAGCATAGGCGTGGATAATCCTGTCGACGGCAACAATTCTCCCGGCTCAGACATAAATGGCATCTGGCGATCGGATGGCGGAGCTCACGGAGTGGTAACTTCCGGTAATTATCGCAAATACTATATCGTTGACGGAAAGAAGTATGCCCATACCATTGATCCTCGCACAGGTTATCCTGTAGATCATAATCTTTTGAGTGCCACGATACTAGCACCAAGCGCAGCTATGGCAGATGCCCTCGCAACTGCTTGTATGGTACTAGGCACCGAGAAGTCTAAGGACTTGATAAACAGCCTGGAAGTAGTAGAAGCATATCTTATCTCTTCCGATGGCAGCTGGACATCTGAGGGTTTCCATATAGACAAATAGATAAAGGGTTTTTTATTATATTTGTAGTTTATAAATAGCGACTCTTATGAAAGATTATAATACAGAACGCAGCAAGCTTGCAATGCCGGAGTATGGTAGAAATATATACAAGATGGTTAACAGCTTGCGCGAAATCGAAGATAAAGCAAAACGCACTGAGCAGGCCCATGCAGTAGTGAAGGTTATGGAAACCATAAACCCTACTGTGCATCTCCAAGAGGATTATGAGCACAAGCTCTGGGACCAGTTGTATATCATAGCCGGATTTGATCTGGATGTGGATTCACCATATCCGTGCCCTACTCCGGAGGAGTTCAAATCCAGCCCTCTACCTATCCCAATGAAGGAGAGCAAGATCAAGGCTACTCACTACGGAAGAAATATCGAGAGAATCATCAACCTTCTTTGTAATGAGCCAGATGGCGAGATCAAGACAGAAATGATCCGTTCGCTAGCTATTTACATGCGTCAGCAATATTTGATCTGGAACAAAGACAGCGTGTCAGATGAGACGATTTTCAATGATATTGAGAAGCTTTCTGACTACAGGCTCAAGGTTCCGGAGGGCATCAATCTCAGCAAAATTGCCAGTGATGCTTCATTTGCCCGCCCAGGTCTTGGCATCAATGTAGGTCAAGGCGGCAATAAAAAACGTCAGTTCAAGAACAATAAAAGACAAGGTCGTAAGAAATGAGAATATTCAAAAGTTGGGACGAGCAAGAGAAAGCTTCAGCTATTAAGATTGTCGGGTTGATTATCTCGGCAATCACCATTTTTATTCTCATAGCATGCTGCTCTTATCTCTTCAGCTGGAAGACGGATATGAATCTCCTGGGAGATGCAGCTGCAATGGACACAGAGGTTCCGGTTGCAAATGCCGCAGGCAAACTGGGATTCCGCACAGGCTTTTTCTTCATTACCGAGCTATTTGGCATCGGCAGTTTTCCGCTCATCCTGATTCTTGCGGCTGTTTCAGTGAGACTGCTCCTTAAGAAATGGCACTATTCGCTGGTAAAAACCGGCTTGATTGCTCTCTTCGGTGCATTCATATCTTCATTTGCATTTGCCTACATCAGCAGGGTTCTCAATCTAGGGCCTGTTTTTGGTGCAGGTCTTGGCGGACAGTGCGGCGACCTCGTAATCTCCTGGGCAGAAAACCTTTTCGGAATAGCTGTCACAGGACTCTTCATCGTGATTCTAATCGTTGCGTTTCTATTTTTCTCTTCGAGACGCTTTAATATATGGTTTGCACAATTGGGCACAAAGGAGCCTGAAGAAGTAGAAGAGCCGACAGAGCCGGAGGCAGAGCCAATCGCCGAGCCTGAGCCAGTCATTGAGCCTGCAGTCAAGCCTGAGCCTATTGTAATCCCGGAGCCTGCAGTAGCTGAAACGGCACCTGAGCCAGCCACAGCTACCGAGCCAGAGGAGGAAAAAGAGAATTTTGAGATTATTCAAGATGACTCGCTGGAGGCAGAAATCGTTGAGCTCAAGCCCATCGACAACCGTCTTGACCCGCCTGACGGACTTCCAAAATATAAAAGATTTCCGTTAAGCCTGCTTCAAAGCCACACATCAGGACGCAAGGAGGTCAGCAATGAAGAGCTTACCCGCAACAACAATAAGATCAGAGCGGCTCTTGCCAACTACAAGATACAGGTCACCAATGTCAAGGCCATCGTAGGTCCGACCGTGACTTTGTATA
The DNA here is from genome assembly GCA_017383945.1 of Bacteroidales bacterium. Taxonomy (GTDB): domain Bacteria; phylum Bacteroidota; class Bacteroidia; order Bacteroidales; family UBA932; genus Cryptobacteroides. Next base: position 2,768 of record JAFNUQ010000124.1, read on the forward strand.
AGGTATACCCTGCCCCAGGAGTAAAGATTTCAGACATCAAGAGACTACAGGAGGACATCGCACTTTCGCTCAATGCCAAGGGTGTGAGAGTAGTGCAGCTCCAAGACTCTGTAGGTATCGAGGTCGCCAATGATTTTTCTTCAATAGTACCTCTTCAGGCACTTCTCAATGACCCTGCTTTCAATCAAAGTAAGGCAGAATTGCCGGTAGCGATAGGATATACCATTACTCAAGACGTGAAGGTCTTTGACCTTACAGCCGCTCCTCACCTGCTGATTGCCGGTGCAACTCAGCAAGGTAAGTCAGTGGGGCTCAATGTGATAGTATCCTCACTCCTATACTCAAAGCACCCTTCTGAACTGAAGTTTGTCTTCATTGACCCTAAGATGGTGGAGTTCTCAGCTTATAGTTCTCTTCTCAAGCA
>JAFNUQ010000125.1 GCA_017383945.1 Bacteroidales bacterium
CGCAAGGGAGATCAATTTTCCTACGACAAAATATGGCGAAGACTACGCAGTCGCGCTTCGCGTCAGCAGACATTATCAGATCGGCCGCATCTGGGATGTGATGTATTGCTGCCGACGCTGGGATGATAATTCTGATGCGTCGCTTTCTATTGAGAAAGTCAATGCAAATAACCTCTATAAAGACAGAATACGCACCTGGGAGCTCCAGGCGCGTATCGCTGAAAATTCTAAATAATATCTTTTAGAGAACCTCTACCTTGAGTTTAGCATAAGCCCTCTCTGCCTTGGCGAGAGCGGCTTCTGTGCTTTCTGCTCTGGCGAGAATCACACCCATTCTTCTGTGTCCGACAACCTCTGGCTTGCCGAAAAGTCTGATCTGAACATCTTCCTCTGAAAGTACATCCTCAAGGCCTGAGAATACTACCTGCTTTGAGGTGCCTTCTACAACGATAGCCTTTGAAGCGCTTGGGCCATAGAAGTTTACCTTAGGGATAGGGAGGCCGAGGATAGCACGTGCGTGGAGTGCAAACTCAGAAAGATCCTGAGAAATCATTGTAACCATACCTGTGTCGTGTGGACGAGGCGAAACCTCACTGAAGAGTACCTTGTCACCACAGATGAAGAGCTCGACGCCGAAGATTCCGTAGCCACCAAGAGCATCAGTAATCTTCTTTGCAATGTCCTGAGCCTGAGCGAGAAGCTCATCGCTCATTGGCTGTGCCTGCCAAGACTCTCTGTAGTCTCCATCCACCTGGTGGTGTCCGATAGGGTTGAGGAATGTGGTACCGCCGCTGTGACGCACTGTGAGGAGAGTAATCTCGTAGTCAAACTTAACAAATCCCTCTACGATAACCTCGCCACCGCCGGCTCTACCGCCTTCCTGAGAGATTTTCCAAGAATTGTCTGCGTCAGCTGGAGTCTTCATTGTGCTCTGGCCGTGACCTGAAGAGCTCATGATAGGCTTGATCACACAAGGAGTGCCGATTTCTGCGATAGCGGCATCAAACTCTTCTCTTGTGCTGGCAAACTTATAAGGAGAAGTTGGGAGCCCAAGTGTCTCGCTTGCAAGCTGACGGATACCTTTGCGGTTCATAGTGAGGAGTGTAGCGTTGGCTGTAGGGATTACATTGTAACCTTCCTTTTCAAGCTCAACGAGTGTTGGAGTAGCGATAGCTTCTACCTCAGGGATGATGAAATCAGGCTTCTCAGCCTCGATGATTTCTCTGAGCTTAGCGCCGTCGAGCATAGAGAGTACGTAGGAGCGATGTGCAACCTGCATTGCAGGGGCGTTGGCATATCTGTCAAGTGCGACAACCTCCACGCCGAAGCGCTGTAGCTCAAGGGCTACTTCTTTTCCTAATTCTCCTGAACCGCAGAGTATGGCCTTCTTGCCAACTGGGGTCATAGGGGTTCCGATTTTTACCATAATAATTGATATTCTTAAAGTGATTATATATTGCTTGCAATGTTTGCAAGTACTTTCTCGCTGAGTCTCACAAATGCCTGGCTTGTGCGACCTGTCGATACACACATACATCTGACATTTTTCTCGCTGAGCAGGTGCTCTCCGCCGAGTGCGCCGATAGTGTCGCAGAAGCAGAGATTGTCGCCCTTAATCCACTCAAGGAAAGGTTTTTCATCCCAAGCAGGGGAGAGTCCTGTGTTGAAGAGTATCTTCTTGTTTCCTAGCTTCTTAAACTGCTCTTCGTGAAGAAGAACGGTATTCTTGTTGAGGCAGCAGAATACAATATCGCTCTGCTCAAGAAGGTCGTCAAGAGCCATAAACTTGTAGCCCTTATCGGCTGCCCATTCCTTCTCACTTCGTGCAAAATAGCTCACGCTAGCACCGAAGAACTTCATTGCATCGGCAATCATGCCGCCTGACTTGCCAAGTCCCACAATGCCCACTTTCAAACCTGTAATCTCACGAGGCATAGCTTCCCAACTCTCACATCCAAATCCGTGCATGCAACGCACAAGCTCGCTGACTACATACTCTACAACACCCTCGTCACCATAGTCCCTGATGCCTGTAACTGTAATGCCTCTGCTCTGAGCATAACGGATGTCAACGTTGGCGCTCTCTGGCGAATACAATGAGCAGCACATACCGATATACTTGATGTTAGGGCACATCTCCATAGCTTCTGCACCTAAGATAGTAGTGTAGCTGAGAAGCACGGCATCAGCGTCGTCGATGCGTCTTGCAATTTCCTCGTTGCTAGAAGGAATGTCTTGATACATAACTACTTCAGAAGCATATTCATATAGCTTCTTTTCTGCTGAAGGGATAATGCTTACAGGCTCGATGGCCACAAGTTTTTTAAACATCTCTAGAAAACTATAGGTGAAACAATATTCTGTAAAGTGCTCACAAGCGAATAGCCTGCAATTTCTGAAGTTGCGCTGTAGACGTCAACGATTGCTCGCACCTGCGGGTTCCTGATCTCAACTTTCTGCGTGTCTCCGATGAAATATGGACTGCACTGCATTGTAACCTGCATATTCTCCGGTCCCACTGAAGCTCGAGAAGCTGCCACGGTTACATTGACGCGGGTAGGGAATTTGGCGATTGCCTCCACCGCAGTACCCTTGAATACCTCTTTCTGCTCAGTCAGCAGACTGTTGTCATAAACATCTGTGCCGACTAGGCCGCGAGGACCTTTTTCGTTGAAGAATTGGGCTGTGGCTCCGCCCATTAATGCGACTGTTCTAAGTACATCAAAACCGCCTGTCGCACCGGAACATAAATATACTCGGCTGCCGCCGTTAATGCATGCCTGTTTGGTCTGCTCATAGAAGTTATCATCGGCAAATGCACCAATCGACAGCAAAGCAATGCTTATGCCTCTATTAAGCGCTTCCAGCGCAAATGATTTAACGGCTGCCGGGCTGGCTGCTTCTGCTATGATGTCGGGATTTTGAGCGTAGAGTTCTTCGTAGCTTGAGCAAGCAGGGCAAGAGATGCCGCGCTGCAGGAGGTATGAACTTAGCTTCTGAGCACTCTCAAAGCTGCGGGAATATAGGCCAACAAGCTGATATTCAGGAAGGATGCCGTCAGCATAGCATTTAGCCACAAGTGTGCCCAATCTGCCGCATCCTACAATTGCTAGTCTTTTCATTTAATCTTTTAAAAAAATCAACACAAAGGTAACTCCTTTTTTTATATATTTGATGATTGAATTGAGATAACAAACCAAATTCTATTAAATAATTTTATTATGAAATAATTACTTTTCATTTCTTTATGCTCAAAAGGTTGAAGAAACCGTTGAGAATATAGAGTTA
>JAFNUQ010000126.1 GCA_017383945.1 Bacteroidales bacterium
CCCGGCGGAGGAAATCATCTCGCGCAGCATTGTCGCGTTGCGCAGAATTCCGGATTCGTGCTCCTGGCGCACTACAGTGCTGAGTTCGCAATGGCTCACTCCTCCGAAACCATCCATATATGGGGAAAATACAGGCGAAGCATCAAGGCCCACCGGTGGCAACTGGGCGGCATCTCCGATGAGGATAAGGCGGCAGTCTGCACCTGCGCGCACAAAATTGACAAGGTCCTCCAGCAGGTTGCCAGTGCCGAAGGCTGCTCCCGCATTTGCCTGATTATCAATGCCTATCAGCGAAGCTTCGTCTACGACAAAGAGCGTGTGCTTGGCTTTATTGGGTGCCAACGAGAAGCTGCCGTAGCTGTTTGACCCGCCCGGGCCGCTCTTCTGGCGATAGATGTGCTTGTGGATCGTGGAGGCCGGACGGGAGGCGATCTGTGAGAAAACCTTCGCTGCTCTGCCGGTAGGAGCAAGGAGCACAGACGGAGTGCCCACATCTCTGAGCGCTGCGATTACTGCTGCCATAGCGCTGGTTTTGCCTGTACCCGCATAGCCGTTGACCACCAGAATATCACCGTCATCACCTGTGATAAAACGTGCGACAGTCAAGAAAAGCGCGTCCTGACAAGCTGTCGGCTCACGCTTAAATCGCTTTTGGAAACGGTCATATAGAAATCCAGCCCTATCCATTACTTATTACGCTTGTCCAACAACATACCCAGCACGGCAAGCACAGGATAGATCTCGATACGTCCTATGAACATATTAAATGTATACAGCAGCTTGGTCATCGCCGGAATATCGGCAAACGATCCCATCGCGCCCATTTCGGCACACGCAGGGCCAATATTGCTTAGTGTTGATATTGAAGCAGCTACAGCGTTCTGGTGATCTACACCGGTAGCCGCACTAAGCAGGATGGACATCATCAGACAGATAAAGTACAGACCTATATATATCAGGTGCGGAGATACATCTTCTGACTGAATTATCTTCTTACCAAATCTTATCTCATTGACAGATGATGGATGAAGGATGTTATCGACGTAGTTTCCGGCAGACTTTAACAGAAGGAGTGCTCTGTCGACTTTGATACCACCGGTAGTAGAGCCGGCACAACCTGACACTATGCCCACCATGGCAAGAAGCATCATCACCCACGCGGACCAGCTATAATTGTCCAGGATTGCAAAACCTGTAGTAGACACTGTAGAGATAGTGTGGAAGAGACTGCCCCAGATGGCTTCAAACCAGTTATCTGAAGTTCCGGAAACCATCATCCAGGCACTGATCACCAAGGCTACTGCCAGAATTGTCATAGTGAAGGCCTTGACAACAGGGTTGCAAAGCGGCTTGAACGAGCGTGTCACCACAGAAACATATATCAGACCGAAGTGGATGGAAGACAGATACATAAACAGCATTGTCACGCCCTCTATCCATCGCGAGTCAAAGGCGGCAATAGACAGATTCTTTGTGCTGAAGCCTCCTGTTGCTGCTACCGACATCGCGTGGCATATCGCATCAAATACAGGCATGCCAAGAAGCACGTAGCACAGAGCGGCAAGCACAAAAAGTGCGACATAGACGCTTGCAAATATTATTACAGTCCTAGACGATCTCGAAGCGTAGCCTGTCTTGGAAAGAGAGGTAAGCTCCATATTGGTGAGACGAAGCCTCATAGGGCTTGACTCCGGGATAATCAGAAGAAGAAATACAACAACTCCCAAACCGCCGATAAAGTGAGTGGCACTACGCCAGAAAAGAAGGCTCTTAGGGAGATCCTCTATATCATGAAGTATCGTTGCACCACAAGTTGTATATCCACTAACCGACTCAAACCAAGCGTTTTGCAGAGTAAAAGGCCCACCCCATAGTGCATAAGGCAACATGCCGACAATAAAGGACAGCAGCCAAGCTAGAACGATAATCACATATCCCTCTTTCAGGGAGATGGCAGTGTTCTTGCGGACAAATATAAGAGGGAATACACCGACGATAAAAGTAATAGTAAAGGAAATAATCATCGCAGCCAATGCAGAATCGTTACCTCCAAACACTGACACCAGGATGGAGATAAACATAAACAATGCATTGACAAGCAATGCATAGCCCACATTTCTGCTGATTACGTTCCAATTCATCGTCTGATCTCTTTGATGCGTCTTCTGAGCTGCTGGTTTTCTCCTGCAATTTCACTGATGCCTTCGTTGAGTTCTACCAGTTCATCGTCACCTTCAAACCTCACTGTATATTTCTTGTCCGTGCTTCTGTAGGCACTCAGTCCAGCGAGCATCTTCCTCAACGGATTGACATAGTAGGAGAGCACAAAGAACATCAGCATCAACACTAGAAGCAAACCCACCATCACGGCAACGATGCCCGGGATGATACTCCTGTAGAAGCCTCTGTCAAAGGTTTCCGAGTTCTTTACAAGTGCTTGGTGGATAGAGTATGACAACTTATCAATATCGGAGCGAAGACGGTCATACTTAGGTTGAAGACGATTGAAATACCAGTCCCTGCTATCTATAAGATCCGATTGAGCAACCTGTGGAAACTCTTGCGATGTGAGCATATAGGCAGCAAAAGAATACAATACAGAGTCCGTGTAGGCATAATTGATTCTTGACGAGTTGGCCATCCTCAAGCTGTCACACTGGCTTCGGAAGTAGGCAACATCAAAGTCCGGGAGGTCTATATTTCCTTGCTCGCCTAGCTTCTTGAGCAGCTCAAGGTTATAAACATCACTCATAGTTGCCAGCTTGTTGGATGCACTCAAACTACTTATGTCATCGGCGATTAGGCTTGAGACATAGGTACTCATCTTACTGTATTGCAGAACCGATATAGTCGAAGAAACGAGAAGGATAGCCGCTATCAGCAATAGACTGACAACAAACTTTCCTCTCATACCAAATTTCACCATTTTAAAACTTTTGCAAAATTACCTTGCAAATATAAAAATTTATTATTTATTTTTGCAATTAGAATACCCGTACTACAATCATATGACACCTTCATTCCTAAAAGATTCTTCAAAAAACGCAACTGCTAAGAGAGATATTCTCAGTCTGTGCATCACTCACAGCAACTATAGCATTGCAGATTTCAGCAAAGCGTTAGGAATAAGTGTCCCAACAATCACCAAACTCATCGGAGAACTCATTGAAGACAACTTTCTTCAGGATGAGGGTAAAGTGGGCACTTCAGGTGGAAGAAGACCAAGCGTGTATGGCCTAAATCCTGAAGCCGGTTACTTTATCGGTGTTGATGTTGCAAGACACCATTTCCACATCGCCATTTGTAATTTCAAAGGCGAAATCATCAAGTTTATTCAAGACAAGGAATTTGTACTTGAAGCCAACGAAAAATCCATCCGCACCATCTGCAAGATGGTCAAGGACGAAGTAACAGGATGTGGCATCTCCTGGATAAAGGTTCTTGGCGTGGGTGTGAGTCTCTCCGGCCGTGTAAATCCGGAAAAGGGTTATTCTCTTACCTACTTTGTGAGCGATGATCTTCCACTCAAGAGCATCTTCCAGAAGGAATTCAATGTTCCTGTGAATATTGAAAATGACTCGCGTGCAATGACTTACGGCGAGTATATGCACCTCGGCAAGAAAGCCGATGAGAACATGATTTTCATCAACATCAGCTGGGGTCTTGGTATGGGAGTGATCACAAACGGACGACTCTATTACGGAAAATCCGGATATTCTGGAGAAATCGGCCACTTCCCTGCCCTTGACAACGGCATAATCTGCCGTTGCGGCAAGGTGGGATGTCTTGAGACAGGAGCGTCAGGATCGGCTCTGCATCGCATGGTTATAGAAAAGCTCGAGAAAGGCGTCTCGTCTTCGCTCAGCCCAATATATAAGGAAAAAGGAGATGTCGAGCTTGGAGATATCCTTCAGGCAATCGAAGACGGAGATGTAATGGCAATCGACTGCATCGGAAAGATCGGCGACACACTCGGACGAGGTATTTCCGGCGTGCTGAATATCTTCAACCCTGGCCTTGTGGTTATCGGTGGACGTCTAATCGTCGGCAAGGATTACCTCCTTCTTCCGATCAAGACCGCAGTCAACAGACTCTCACTCCCTAAGGTTTCTGTAGATACAACCATTGTGCTTTCAGAGCTTGACAGAAAGGCCGCCTCAGTGGGCGACTGTCTGCTCTCCCGCAATAAAGTTCTCGGTTTGGAGGTATAACGCGATGGCCAGTTACCTTCAGATAGAAAACATATCCAAATCCTACGGACCTAAAGTCCTTTTTGAGAATATCGCCTTCAATGTCAATGAAGGCGATAAAATTGCACTCATAGCTCCCAACGGCACCGGCAAGACTTCGCTTCTGCGCATCCTCGCCGGCACGGACAGCTCGGATTCGGGAGGACGAATCGTCTTCCTCAAAAGCATTCGCATCGCTTTTCTGGAGCAGGAGTATCCATTTGCTCCTGAGCGGACGATTTTTGAGCAGGTTCTGGCTCATAGCGCAGAGCACTGCCGCAGCTTCACTCCGGAACGCCGTCAGCAGTTTGAGCAGAAGCTTCGCGAATTCCTCAGCAACTTCAAGCTTCCTCACGACAAGAAGATGCAGGAGCTCTCGGGAGGAGAAGTCAAGCGCGTGGCCCTCAGCGAGATGCTGGCCCTTGAGGCGGACTTCCTCATAATGGACGAGCCGACCAACCATCTTGATATTGAGGCAATCGAATATCTGGAGTCCTACCTCAGCAGGAGCCGCTGCACTTTGCTGATGGTGACTCACGACCGCTATTTCCTTGATCGTGTGTGCAATATCGTGATGGAGCTAGATCACGGGGCCGTGTACCAGTACAGGGGAAATTACCAGAACTATCTGGAGAAGCGTCAGGAACGCATTGATCATTATAATAGTGAGACAGACAAGGTGCGCAATCTGCTGCGCCGCGAGCTGGAGTGGATCAGAGCTACACCTTGTGCCCGCACAGGCAAGGCAAAATATCGCATAAATGCTTTTTATGAGCTGGAGGACAGAGCTTCGATGGCCTACAAAACCAGCCAGATCAGCCTTGACGGGGTGGGTAGCGCATCGCGCCTTGGAAGCAAGATAATCAATTGTAAAGGAGTCAGTTACTATTGGGACACGCAGTGTCTGCTTGACAAGTTTACATATAATTTCCAGCGCTATGACAAGCTAGGAATTGTGGGTCGCAATGGTGTGGGCAAGTCTACATTCCTTGATCTGCTCACGGGTGAGCTGGAGGCGTCAGAGGGTTTTATCGACAGAGGAGAATCCTTGGTGGTCGGATATTACAGGCAGGAAGGAATGTCGTTTGATGAGAGTCAGACCGTGCTGGAGACTGTTGCGGATACCAGACTTCTTAATCGTTTTCTTTTCAGTCACGATATGTTCAACAATCGCATCTCAAGACTGTCGGGAGGCGAGAAAAGAAGGCTTTATCTGCTCACCATTTTGATGAAGAACC
>JAFNUQ010000127.1 GCA_017383945.1 Bacteroidales bacterium
GAATATCGCCAATGTCCTAGTCTATGGCACAGGCGAGAAGTCGGCTTCAACTATCGCTCGCCTCTCGCAGTCCCCTCATTATCACGTGGTTGGTTTCCTCTCAGAGGAGTCTTCGGAGAGAAGTATGACCCTTGCGGATCATCCTGTGTTCTATTACCAGGATATGGAAGATCTCGAGACTATCATTGCTGAAAATCAGATTGACGCTATACTCTTTGCTACAGAAAAAGAGGCTACAGAAAAGCAGGATACTTTGCTTCAGTTTGCTGCTGACAAGCACATCAAGGTGTTCCTGACTCCTACAATTGACGAGATTGTGGGTGGTAAGCTCATCAGAGGTCACGTCCGTGAGATCAAGATCGAGGACCTTCTCGGTAGAGACGAGATCAAGATTTCGATGGACCACATTATTGCCCGCTTCCAGGGTAAGGTGGTGATGGTGACCGGTGCTGCTGGTTCTATAGGATCTGAGCTATGCCGTCAGCTTGCAACCTTCGGAGTGAAGCAGCTTGTCCTATTTGACAACGCAGAGACTCCTATGCACAATATTCGCCTCGAGCTTGAGCAGAGGTTCCCAGAGCTAAATTTCGTGCCTGTGATTGGTGATGTCAGAAACAATCGTAGGCTCGATTTTGCGTTCAGGACCTTCCGTCCGCAGGTGGTTTTCCACGCGGCAGCCTACAAGCATGTGCCGATGATGGAGGAAAATCCTTGCGAGGCTGTGATGGTCAATGTGCACGGCTCCCGCAATGTGGCTGACAAGTGTATCGCCTACGATGTGGAGAGGATGGTGATGGTGTCGACTGACAAGGCTGTCAATCCGACCAACATTATGGGCTGCACTAAGAGGCTTGCAGAGATCTATGTCCAGAGCTGCGGCAAGGCTATCGAGGCTGGCACCAAGCAGGGTAAGACTCAGTTTGTGACCACTCGTTTCGGTAATGTTTTGGGCTCAAACGGCTCGGTTATTCCTCGCTTCCGCGAGCAGATTCTGGCTGGTGGTCCTGTGACTGTGACCCATCCTGAGATTAACCGCTTCTTTATGACCATCCCAGAGGCTTGCCGCCTTGTGATGGAGGCTGCTACTCTTCCTGTCGAGAACCGCATCTGTGTGTTTGATATGGGTGAGTCAGTCAAGATCGATACTCTTGCGAGAAGAATGATCCGCCTTGCAGGCTTTGAGCCTGATAAGGATATTATGATTGAATATACTGGTCTCCGTCCTGGAGAGAAACTATACGAAGAAGTCCTCTCTACCAAAGAGAACACACTCCCGACCTCACACGACCGTATCCGCATCGCAAGTGTGCGTGATTACGATTATGAGAAGATTTCTGCTGAGTTTGACGAGATTGCAGAGCTCTCAAGAAATGTGGAGATTGAGAAGACTGTTCAGTTGATGAAGGCCATTGTACCTGAGTTCAAGAGCAAGAACTCAGTGTATGAGAAATATGATAAATAGGGCAGCAACAAGGTAGTTTTTATACTATCTTTGTTGCTGCTCAATTTTATCCGCCCTACTGCCTTTTCGGTGGTGGGGTGAACCAAGATAGTACCCTGAGATTTAGCGATGCCTGAAGAGAAGAAGCAGTGGTTTGCGATGCGAGCCTACAAAAAAGAGAAACAAGCGGAAGAAGCCATCTCTGCTTTTGCACCTCTGGACTGCTTTGTGGCAAAGCAATTTGTTCTCCGTACCTACCACGGCAAGAAGCATAGGGTGGTGGTGCCGCTGATTCCGAGTCTGGTCTTTGTCTACGGCAAGAAGAGCGACGTTCAGCGATTTAAGGCAGTGCACACCTACCTTCAGTACATCAGCACAGGCGGCTACGTGGAGGCAAAAGGCCCGCTCGTCGTGCCTGAAAAGCAGATGCAGGACTTTATCAAGGTAGCTCAGCAATATGAGTCTGACATCCACTATTACACTCCAGGCGAGGTTGCTCTGGTCAAGGGCAGCAAGGTAAAGATCCTCGGAGGAGTGTTTGAAGGAGTGGTCGGTACTCTCTTGGAAGACAAGCAAGCCGGAGACAAGAAGGTCCTCGTGAGCCTCCCCGGCAATCTCGGTTCAATTTCAACCACAAGCATCGAGTCAGAACTGCTTGAGGTGGTGGAGTAGAAGCTATGGAAATTATTAAAACAAATATTGAAGGTCCGGTTATAATAGAGCCCAAAATTTTTGGCGACGCTCGAGGATATTTCTTTGAAAGTTTTTCTCAGAGGGAGTTTGACGAGAAGGTAAGGCCCATCAAGTTTGTTCAGGATAATGAGAGTAAGAGCTGTTACGGAGTTGTGCGTGGTCTGCACTTCCAGACAGGAAAGTATGCACAGAGCAAGCTCTTGAGAGTGGTGACAGGTCGAGTGTTGGATGTTGTGGTGGACATTCGCAAGGGCAGTCCTACTTTTGGAAAGTCTGTCGTTGGAGAGCTTTCTGAAGAAAACCATCGCTTGTTTTTTGTGCCACGAGGCTTTGCACACGGATTTGCTGTGTTGAGTAAAGAGGCGATATTTCAGTATAAGTGTGATAACTTTTATACTCCTTCTGCTGAGGGTGCCATCGCTTGGAATGATCCTGCGCTTGGCATAGATTGGCAGATTCCGGCAGAAAAGGTAATTCTTTCAGAGAAGGATAAGCATCATCCTTTGCTTGCGGATGCTCCTTGGCTCTTTGATTATAACGAGGATTTGTATTAGCAATGAATATTCTGGTTACAGGCGCAGCAGGGCAGCTCGGTAGAGAGATGCAGATAGTGGCAGTAGAAAGTGCTGATCACTACATCTTTACTGATGTCTGTGAAGGATATGAGCAGCTGGATATAACCGATGTCGATGCTGTTAGGAAGTTTGTTGCTGACAGGCAGATTGAGGTGATTGTCAACTGCGCTGCCTGGACTAATGTGGATGCGGCAGAAGCGCCAGAAAATAGAGATGCTGTAATGGCATTGAATGCTTCTGCGCCAGCCAATCTGGCACGTGTGATGAAAGAGGTTTCAGGACTATTGGTGCACATCTCGACTGATTATGTCTTTGGGGCAGAGGTTTATAATACACCTTGCACAGAAACCATGTCAGGCACGCCGACGGGCGTATACGGGAATTCTAAGCTGATGGGCGAAAAGGCTGTCGTTGAGTCTGGCTGTAATCACTTGATTATCCGCACAGCATGGCTTTATAGTGAATTTGGAAAGAACTTCGTAAAGACAATGCTCAAGTTGACTTCTGAGCGTCCTCAAGTAAAGGTTGTGTTTGATCAGGTGGGCACTCCAACCTATGCTCTAGACCTCGCGAGAGCGATTTATGAGATTGTTGACGGTCGCAAGTATGTAGGTAAGCAGGGTATCTATCACTATAGCAATGAAGGTGTGTGTAGCTGGTATGACTTTGCTCGTGCGATAGCTGGTTATGCCGGAAATGATTTGTGCTTGATTGAGCCTTGCGCTAGCGTTGACTTCCCATCGCCAGTCAAGAGACCTGCATATAGCGTCCTTGACAAAAAGAAAATTAAAGAAACTTTTGGTGTTAAAGTCCCATATTGGACTGATAGCCTGAAGACTTGTATTGATAATCTATCAAATAGTTAATATATGAAAGGAATTGTACTTGCCGGAGGTAGTGGTACTCGTCTGTATCCGATTACTAAGGGAATCAGCAAACAATTGATGCCGATTTATGATAAACCGATGGTTTATTATCCTATTTCAGTTTTGATGTTGGCTGGTATTAGGGATATTTTGATAATTTCTACACCACATGATCTTCCTGGTTTTAAGAGACTTCTTGGGGATGGAAGCGATTATGGCGTGAACTTTACATACGCCGAGCAGCCCTCACCGGATGGACTTGCACAGGCTTTTACTATTGGTGCTGATTTCATTGGTGACGATGCGGCGTGTCTCGTGCTTGGAGATAATATCTTCTATGGTTCAGGTTTTACAGATATGCTCAAGGAGGCTGCGCGAGCTGCTGAGGAGGATAGTAAGGCGACAATATTTGGCTATTGGGTAAATGATCCGGAGCGCTATGGTGTTGCAGAATTTGACAAGGAAGGCAATTGTCTCAGCATCGAAGAGAAACCTAAGGATCCGAAGAGCAACTATGCGGTTCCTGGTCTTTACTTCTATCCAAATAAGGTCGTAGAAGTTGCAAAGAATATCAAACCATCTGCTCGTGGAGAGTATGAAATCACAACAGTCAATCAGGTATTCCTTGAGGCAAAAGAACTTCAGGTTCAGACTCTCGGAAGAGGGTTTGCGTGGCTTGATACCGGTACACACGATTCGCTTTCAGAGGCATCTACTTTTGTAGAAGTTATTGAGAAACGACAGGGTCTTAAGATTGCGTGCCTTGAGGCTATTGCCTACCGCAGAGGTTGGATCACCGAGGAGCGCATGCGTGAACTCGCTCAGCCGATGATTAAGAACCAGTATGGCCAATACCTTCTTCAAGTAATTGACGAGAAGAAGCGTGAGATAGATTCAGACACATTAGCAAAGAGATAGAAATGAAAAGAAATATAGTAATCACCGGTGGTGCCGGTTTTATTGGCTCACACGTAGTCCGATTGTTTGTTAACAGGTATCCGGAGTATAATATCATAAACCTTGACAAGCTTACCTATGCGGGTAACTTGGCAAACCTTAAAGATGTTGAGGATGAGCCAAACTACAAGTTTGTTAAGATGGATATCTGCGACTTCGAGGCTTTCTATCAATTGATGCAGGATGAGAAGATTGATGGTATCATTCACCTTGCAGCTGAGAGTCACGTTGACCGCTCAATCAAGGATCCTTTCACATTTGCCAAGACAAACGTAATGGGTACCCTCAGTTTATTGCAGGCAGCGAAGCTCTATTGGGAGAGCCTTCCAGAGAAGTATGAGGGCAAGAGATTTTATCACATCTCTACAGATGAGGTCTATGGTGCATTAAAGATGAACCACCCGGAGGGCATCGAACCTCCGTTCAAGACTGTAGCATCTTCAGAAGGTCATAAGGCATATGGCGATGAGTTCTTCTATGAAACAACAAAGTATAATCCTCATTCGCCATATAGTGCAGCGAAGGCTTCTTCAGACCACTTTGTGCGTGCATACCACGACACCTACGGCATGCCGACTATCGTGACAAACTGCTCAAACAACTACGGTCCTTACCAGTTCCCTGAGAAGTTGATTCCGTTGTTCATAAATAACATTCGCCATCGCAAACCGCTTCCTGTTTATGGCAAGGGGGAAAACGTCCGCGATTGGCTTTATGTTGAGGATCATGCTAGAGCAATTGATGTGATTTTCCATGAGGTACCCCAACAATTCTACCTCAACTAATTGATACTCAATACAATATAGCTGCTTAAGCAACTCATTCGCTCAACAATCGCAAAAGTGACGTAGAAAACGGACAAGATTGGAAACTTTTGCAACGTGGCAACGGCATTATAAAGACCGCCAAAAACAATAAATAAAACAACCTTGGTTGTGCGTGTAACATAGGTCGGTTGTGCAACTTAACAGCACTTTTCAACCCAAACGCACCGCAAGATACAAATAATTTTTAAAGCAAAACACAGCGTTTCACAAAACACGGAAGAATTTCCAAGAAACCGAACGCACCCGAACACAAGTGTC
>JAFNUQ010000128.1 GCA_017383945.1 Bacteroidales bacterium
GAATATGAGCGAAATGGCAAAGACGCTCGAAGAGCACGTCAAGTTCCTTTCTTCTCCTCATAGAGAAGGCAGAGGTGCCGGCTCGGAGGGTGAGTATCAGGCGGCGCTCTACGTGACGGATAAATTTGCAGAGTATGGTATTGATGTTTTGAGTGGAGAAGATGCTGAACTTTTCGGCATACTCCAGGAAAGCGGAGATACGCTCAAGTCGCATAATGTCATCGGTTTTATCCCGGGATATGATAAGAAACTTCGCGATCAGTATATAGTGATCGGAGCAAGACTTGATAATATCGGCATCAGGGAAGTGACTGTCAACGGAGAGAAAAAGGAGCAGATATTCTGTGGCGCCAATGGTAATGCTTCGGGTCTGTCTATGCTCATAGAGCTTGCTAAGATGTTGAATAACAATAGAGTGCTCCTGAAGAGATCTGTAATTGTCGCAGCATTTGGCTCCAGTCTTAATCAAGGCGCCGGATCGTGGTATTTCTTGAATAGAAGCTTCTCCGGGGTTGAGAATATTGACGCTATGATAAACCTTGATATGCTTGGAACCGGATCTAGAGGATTCTATGCCTATACCGGGTCCAATGCGGATCTCAATAAACTCATCAACTGGGTAAATAATGAAACTTTGCAACCTGTGACTCCTAAGATTGTGGCAATGGAGCCGGTTGAGTCAGATCACAGGTCTTTCCATGATAAGCAGATTCCGTTTGTGTTCTTTACGACCGGAATGTATCCTGAATATAATAGTGTCTATGATACAGCGGAAAAGATTGAGTATAATAATCTCGAGCGCGAGATGGATTATGTCTTCAACTTTACCGTAGAGCTTGCCAATGCTGAAAAGCCTGCCTTTATGACAGAGGAAGAGGCAAAATTGGTGTTGAAGGATCAGGAGATTGTCTCATACTACGATTGTGACACTCCACCTATCTTTATGGGTTCCAGCTCTTTACCTAATTTCTTGACTCGCTGGGTATATGTTTACTTGAGATATCCAAAAGCGGCAGTGGATGCCGGTATTCAGGGTAAGGTGACAGTGAGCTTTATAATTGATCAGAAAGGTAAGGTTGGCGATGTTAAGGTTGTAAAGGGAGTGAGCGAGGAACTTGATGCTGAAGCTGTCAGGGCAGTAGCTGCTTCTCCGGATTGGAAACCTGCCAAGGTAGATGGCAAGAAGGTGAAATGTCTTGTGACTTTGCCGATAGAGTTTAGACTTGAAAAGAGAAAATAACAGAGATATGGATTACGATTTTAAATCGATTGAAAGTAAATGGCAGGCATATTGGGCTGCCAACAAGGTGTTTAAGGTGACAGAGGATAACTCGCGCCCAAGCTTTTATGTGTTGGATATGTTCCCATATCCGTCAGGTGCGGGTCTTCACGTGGGACATCCTCTTGGATATATAGCTAGTGATATTTTTTCCAGATATAAGAGACTCAAGGGCTTCAATGTGCTTCATCCAATGGGCTATGACGCTTTTGGTCTACCTGCAGAACAGTATGCTATCCAGACAGGACAGCATCCTGAGGTGACAACCAACAATAATGTAGCTCGCTATCGCCAGCAGCTGGACCGTATCGGTTTTTCTTATGACTGGGATAGAGAGGTGCGCACCTGTGATCCTGACTACTACAAGTGGACACAGTGGGCATTCTTGAAGATGTTTGACAGCTGGTTTGATCCATCAGTGCAGAAGGCGCGTCCTATCTCAGAGCTTGTTGCGAAGTTTGAGAGCGAGGGTTATGAGGATGTGACTCCTGAGATCTGGAATGCTGCCGACGAGAAGGGTAAGTCGGATATTCTGATGAGATATCGTATTGCCTATCAGGGAGAAACATCAGTAAACTGGTGCGAAGGTCTGGGTACTGTGCTTGCCAACGACGAAGTAAAGGATGGTCTCAGTGTACGTGGCGGATATCCTGTAGAGCAGAAGAAGATGACTCAGTGGCAGCTTAGAGTATCTGCCTATGCGCCTAGACTTCTTGACTCTTTGGAAGATCTCAACTGGACTGATTCTCTCAAGGAGATGCAGCGCAACTGGATCGGTAAGTCAGAAGGTACAGAGATGGTTTTCCAGACCGAGTGTGACGGCAGAACTCTTCCGGTTACAATCTTTACTACTCGTGCAGATACTATCTATGGTGCTACATTTATGGTTCTTGCTCCGGAGAGCGAGCTTGTTGAGAGCTTGACATCTGAGTCACAGAAAGAAGCTGTAGCAGAATACCTTAAATATGTTAAAACAAAGACAGAGCGTGAGCGCATCGCTCAGACTAAAACAGTAACCGGCGTGTTCTCAGGCTCTTATGGTGTTAACCCTATCACCGGAGAGCGCATCCCAATCTGGATTGCGGAATATGTGCTTGCAGGCTACGGAACAGGTGCAATTATGGCGGTTCCTGCTCACGACAGCAGGGATTATGCATTTGCAAAGAAGTTTGATCTTCCTATCATTCCTCTTATCGAGGGTTGCGATGTGAGCGAAGAGAGCTTTGATGCCAAGGAAGGAGTAATGTGCAATTCGGGTTTCCTCAATGGACTTACTGTAAAGGAGGCGATTGAGGCCGCAAAGGACTATGTTGAGCAGCACGGACTTGGCGTACGCAAGACCAACTATCGTTTGCGCGATGCTATCTTCTCGCGTCAGCGTTATTGGGGTGAGCCGTTCCCAATTTACTACAAGGATGGTATTCCTACACCGGTGCCAGAGAGCGAGCTCCCATTGTGCCTTCCAGAAATTGATAGCTTCAAGCCTTCAAATGACGGCGAACCTCCTCTCGCAAGAGCCAAGAACTGGACATATAACGGCTATCCGCTCGAGAAGAGCACTATGCCGGGATTTGCAGGATCAAGTGCCTACTATCTTCGCTATATGGATCCTCGCAATGATTCTGCTCTTGTTGATAAAGATATCAATGCATATTGGGGTAATGTAGATCTTTATATCGGTGGTACTGAGCACGCGACAGGTCACTTGATTTACTCTCGTTTCTGGAACAAGTTCCTCTACGACCTGGGTTATGTGTGTGTGGATGAGCCATTTAAGAAGCTCATCAACCAGGGTATGATTCAGGGCCGATCAAGCTTTGTCTACAGAATCGTAGGTACAAATAAGTTTGTTTCTTGTGGTCTTAAAGATCAGTATGAGACTACAGAAATCCACGTAGATATCTCTCTTGTTCATAATGACAGACTTAATATCGAAGGATTCAAGGCTTGGAGAGAAGAGTTTGCTACTGCAGAGTTTATCCTTGAAGATGGCGAATATATCTGTGGCTGGGCTGTTGAGAAGATGAGTAAGTCTATGTTTAACGTAGTCAATCCGGATGATATCTGTGATAGCTATGGTGCTGATACACTTCGTCTTTATGAGATGTTCCTTGGTCCTCTTGAGCAGAGCAAGCCTTGGGATACAAAGGGTATTGACGGTGTTAATCGCTTCCTGAAAAAGTTCTGGCGTCTGTTCTATGATAGAGATGGCTGGATTGTCAAGGATGAGGAGCCTACCCGCGAGGAACTCAAGGTTCTGCATAAGCTCATTGGCAAAGAGCAGGAGGATATCGAGGCATTCTCTTTCAATACAACCATCAGTGCCTTTATGATTGCTGTCAACGAACTCACAGCACTCAAGTGTAATAAGGCGGCAGTGCTTTCTCCGCTTGTCGTACTTTTGAGCCCGTTTGCGCCTCATATTGCTGAAGAACTCTGGCAGGCACTTGGAAACAATGAGTCTGTCAGCTGTGCTAGCTTCCCAGAGTTTGTGCCTGAGTATGCAGCCGAGGATAATGTAACCTATCCGGTTCAGTTCAACGGCAAGATGCGTTTTACTGTAGATATGCCGAAGAGCGCCAGTCCTGCTGAGGTGGAGGCTGCTGTGAGGTCAATGGAGCAGACAACTAAGTGGTTGGCTGACAAGTCTATAGTAAAAGTTATTGTGGTTCCTGGTCGTATCATAAATATCGTAGTAAAATAAAATGGTCAAATCTGTTAAAAAGACGATACTTGATTATATAGTGCTCACATTTGCGGCATTTATCTTTGCCGTATCCTGGGAGTGCTTTATGATTCCTAACGGTATGTCTGCCGGAGGCCTGATGGGTCTTTGTACCATAGTTCAGTATGCAACTGGAGGTTTGATTGAAGCACAGTTTTCATATGTTGTAGTCAATACTGTGCTGATAATCATAGCTGTGATGGCAATGGGTATAGGGTTTGGCTTCAAGACCATATATTGTATTGCCTTGACGACCGTGATGATGGAGGTTGTTTCCAATATGGGCTTTATACATTGTGAGCCAGGTGGATTCTTCTTTATTCAGGAGAGAGTCCTTATCCCTTTGATTGCAGGTGTCTTGGAAGCATTGGGCGTAGGTCTTATCCTTAAGTATGGCGGTAGTACCGGAGGTACTGACATCCTGGCATTGATGATCAATAAGTATTGGCCGGTGTCTTTGAGTAAGACTTTCCTGATCTCAGACCTTGTGATATGTTCATTGCTGCTCTTCCTTCCAGACAAGAATTTCTCTGATATGTGCTATGGTCTGGAGATGATGGTTGCATTTTCTCTGGTGATTGATGTAGTTGTGGGTGGAAAGAGATCATCTTATCAACTTCTCATCTTCTCTGACCGCTTTACGGATATCGCAGATGAGATCTCAACAAAAGTGGGAAGAGGAGTTACAGTGATCAGGTCAATGGGCTGGTACTCAAAGGCGGATAAAAATGTACTTCTGGTCCTTATCAACCAGAAGGAGCTTCCTGCGGTGACTA
>JAFNUQ010000129.1 GCA_017383945.1 Bacteroidales bacterium
ACACGATTCCTTTTCTTGAGGGACTTGAAAAGGCCGGATCCTGCATTGATGTTCTGTCTTTGGGTAAGCTCAAGACAATGTGTGATACTCTGCGCAAGGTGCTTCATTTCTTCTCCAGCATCAAGGACGGAGTATACCCTCATCTGAAGAAGCTGGCTTCTCCGATCAACTCTTACCCCGAAGTTCTCCGACGCATTGAGAGTATTCTTGATAAATATGGAGACATCAAGGACTCTGCCTCAGACGAACTGCAACACATCCGCACAATGCTGCGCAACAAAGAGGCGAGCATCTCCAAGAAAGCTGCTGCTATACTTCGCAAGGCTCAAGAAGATGGCCTCGTAGATGCAGATGCCAGCGTTAATGTGCGCGACGGAAAGTTCCTCATCCCTGTAGGAGCATCTTCAAAGCGCAAGCTGCCCGGATTTGTCTACGGAGAATCCTCAACAGGAAAGACACTCTTTATCGAGCCAGCGGAGATTATTGAGCTGGAAAACGAAATCCAGACTCTGCGGTACGAAGAAGAGCGCGAGATACAGAAGATCCTCTTTGACTTTACCGAATTCCTGAGACCATACATCCCGGAGCTCCTGCAATGCGCAGAATTCCTTGGCGAGATAGACTTCCTGATGGCCAAAGCTCAGACAGCTCTTGAATACATCTCCGGAATGCCTATCATCTCCGAGGACGACAACCTCTACCTGCGCAAGGCAAGGCATCCTCTGTTGGAAAGGCTCTCAAGAGCGACGGAAGAGAGATTGTCCCGTTGACAATTACGCTCAGCACACAGAAGCGCATCCTGCTCATCTCTGGACCAAATGCCGGAGGTAAATCGGTGTGCCTCAAGACCGTCGGACTCTTGCAATATATGTTTCAGTGGGGCATGCTCATACCGACCTCAGAAACTTCGGAACTTCCGATCTTTGAAAATATCATAGTCAGCATCGGCGACAACCAGAATATTGAAAACGACTTGAGTACATACAGTTCTTTCCTTGTTGATATGAGGGAGGTTCTTCACAAGTCTTCTGAACGCACATTAGTGCTCATTGATGAATTTGGTTCGGGTACAGAGCCGACCGCCGGTGGCGCAATCGCGGAAGCCATCCTCAGCGAGATTGACAAACGAGGCGTATGGGGCGTGATCACCACGCATTACACCAACCTCAAGCTCTATGCAAGCTCTCAGGGCTCACACGTCGTCAACGGCGCAATGCTTTATGATTCTTCTAAGATCGAGCCCCTATTCAAGTTGGAAATCGGCCTCCCTGGAAATTCCTTTGCATTTGAGCTTGCTCGCAAAATGCGCTTGCCGGAAAGCATTGTAAAAGATGCAGAAAACAGGGCTGGCGAAGAGTTTGTGGGCATTGAGAAGAACCTGCGCCGCATTGTGCGGAGCCGCCGTTCGCTTGACGAGAAGCTGCAGAAAGTCAAGCACAGCGACAAGATGCTCACCGGCCTGACCGAGCAGTATCAGAAGGAGCTGGAGGAGATAAAGGAGCAGAAGGAAAAGATACTCGCTGATGCCCAGAAAGAAGCAGCTCAGATTATCAAGGGAGCAGGCAAACAGGTAGAAAAGACGATTCGCGATATCAAGGAAGCCAATGCAGAAAAGGAGCAGACCAAGCAGGCACGCGAAGAGCTACAAGGCTTCCTCTCTGCAATTGAGAAAAAGAAAGTAAAGCAGCAGAAAAAGCACGACCAATATATAGACCGCAAGCTTGAGCAGCTACAGAAACGCAACAAGGCTGCGGGCAAGCAGGAAAGCACGGAGGCAAAAGAGGCCAAGGCAGCTCCACTCAAAGTGGGAGAAAAAGTGCGCATCAAGGACAACGGAATGGTGGGCGAAGTGTCTAAGGTCAAGGGCAAGAGCATCACCATCATCATCGGAAACATCAGCAGCACGATGGATCCTTCTCGCGTAGAGCGAATCTCGTCTAACGAATTCAAGGAGGCCTCTCGCAATCCGGCAGCACGCCAGATCCAGAGACAGGACAGTGCCATCTCGGAACGCAAACTCAATTTCTCGCCAGAGCTGGACATCAGAGGCGAGCGACTTACCGATGCCTTGAATATTGTTATGCACTATATCGATGATGCTATTATGCTGAATATGAATAGTGTGCGCATCATCCACGGCAAGGGCTCCGGTGTGCTTAGAGAAGAAATTCAAAAATACCTACGAACTATACCAGGACTCAGTGTGAGCGACGAAGATATCAGAAACGGAGGCACAGGAGTCACCATTGTTAAACTATGACAGACTCAAAACAGACCATAGGAAAAATTGGAGAGGAAAAGGCCTGCTCGTATTTAGTTGAGCAGGGACACAGAATCATTGAAAGAAATTGGAGAAACTCTCATCTGGAACTGGATATCATCAGTCTTAAGGACAGAGAGCTGCATATTGTAGAGGTAAAGACCAGAAAAGCTCCGGCAATTGCAGAGCCGGAGGTAAATGTCACCCGCACCAAGCAGGCAAGGATGACCGCTGCAGCAAAAGCTTTTATAAACTCTGCAGAGCGCAGAAATCTGCCGGATGATCTGGATATCTTCTTTGACGTCGTGTCTATAGTTCTTGATGGCCCGGACTTTGAACTAAACTACTATCCACAAGCTTTTATACCTATTTATGTTTAATAACCACTTCTATTGTATAATCATGGCCGGCGGTATCGGATCAAGTTTCTGGCCCGTCAGCCGCGCCGATAAGCCCAAACAGTTCCTTGATTTTACTGAACAGGGAACTTCGTTTCTGCGCTTTACATATAACCGCATGAAAGCGGTCATTCCGGAAGACAACATCCTGGTAGTGAGTTTGGCAAGATATAAAGAAGATATAAGGTCCCATCTGCCTGAGCTCAAGGAAGAAAATCTGCTTCTGGAACCATACAATAGAAATACTGCTCCTTGTATTGCCTACGCCACCTATTCTATATTAAAGAGGGACCCACACGCTGTCACAGTAGTTACTCCCGCTGATCAGGTAATCAATAAGCACGATATCTTCAACGAGACCTTGAGTAATGCCTTGGCCTACGCTGCCGGCACGGATGCCTTGATTGCCCTCGGTATTGTTCCGACAAAGGCAGATCCAAACTTTGGATATATTCAGATGGCTTCACAACCACAAGGAGACTGTCCTGTGGCAGTCAAGACCTTTACTGAAAAGCCTGATCCGGAGATTGCCAGAATCTTTCTGGAGACCGGCGAATTCCTGTGGAATAGCGGCATCTACATCTGGAAGGCTGCAGAAATCAGAAAGGCTCTTGAACTCTATACGCCGGAAATCACCCGCCTCTGGAGAGGTTGGCAGGACAATCTGGGCACTGAGACAGAAAAAGCTTTCATCGAGCGCATTTACCCTGATATGCCAAGAATTTCTATCGACCAGGGCGTAATGGAAAAGACCGACAAGGCTTGGGTATATCCGGCAAAATTCCGCTGGGCTGATATTGGAAACTGGGATTCATTTTATGATTATCTTGCACACCACGATGAGTGTGGAAACGCCAAGAACCAGATTACCAGAGGACTTGTTAAAGAATGTCACGATAACATCATATACTCAGGCAGAGGAGATAAACTTCTCGCTTTGCGCGGACTGGAGAATTTTATCGTCATCGATACAGACGATGTGCTCCTGATCTGCCCTCGCGACGAAGAAAAACTCAACGACTTCCTTTCCGAACTCGCTATGCCGCAATTTGAGGATTATAGATAATATGGATTATAAGAATTACTTTTCTGAAGATGTGTTCTCTTTTATGAGGTCTCCGGTAAGGGAGATATTCAAAAAGGTGGATCTCAATGCGATATATTCGTTTGCGGGTGGTTACCCTGATGCCAGAACCTTTCCTCTGGAGGACATCAAGGCAATCAGCTCACTAGTAATAGATAAATATGGTGCAAAGGCTTTTCAATATGGTGCAACTCAGGGAGTGCCGGAACTGAGAAAAGCCCTCTCTGAGCGATATGGTGTGCCCGTGGACAATATCCAGATTACAACCTCATCGCAGCAAGGCATTGATGTGTGCACCCGTATCCTGATTGATCCGGGCGATGTTATCCTCACACCCAATCCCAGCTATCTTGGAGCCATCCAGTCGTTTAAGTCATACCGTGCCGACATCGTCGGACTTCAGGGTTTTGACGAAGAGAGCGCCGGCGTAGATCCTCAGACTCTCGCTAAGGCAAAGTTCTGTTATGTAATCCCGGATTTCCAGAATCCAAGCGGAGAAACTATGACTCTTGAGCAGAGAAAGAACCTCTGCGAGATGGCCAGAAAGTATAACTTCATCATAATTGAAGACAGTCCATATCGTGAACTCCGTTATAGCGGAGAGCCGGTAGAAACCATTTATTCCATCGCTCCAGAACGCACGCTTCACCTTGGAAGCTTCTCAAAGATTTTTGCACCGGGATTCCGCTTGGGATGGATTATCGGACCTGAGGCCCTCCTGGAGCAGATCTATATCTGCAAACAGTCACTTGACCTCTGCCCTCCAATTATGGACCAATATATGGCGGCAGAATTCATCAGCAGCGGGGCTCTTGACAGAAACCTCAAAGAAAGCATCCGCCTCTACAGGCACAAGCGCGATTTAATGCTCTCTTTGCTGGAGAAATATATGCCGGAGGGCGTCAGCTGGACCTACCCAGAAGGAGGATTGTTCTTGTTTGCCACCCTCCCTGAAGGCTTTGATACAATCGCTCTCTATGATAGCGCTCTAGATGCCGGCGTTGCATATGTTGCCGGTTCGTTTTTCTATACAGATTCATCTCACCGCAATACAATGCGCCTCAACTTCTCATTTGTTGCAGAAGAGAGGATGGAAGCGGGCATAAAAATTCTTGCCGATGTCATCAGTAAAGCTTTATAAATATTCCGGAGCGGGCAACGACTTCGTCCTGATTGATGGACGTTCTCTTGACGCCGCTACTCTTGCACACTATCGCAGTTCTGAAACTATATCCAATCTCTGCGATAGACACTCCGGTTTTCTTGCTGCCGATGGCCGCATAGGTGCCGATGGCCTGATGATACTCGGTCAGAAGGAGGGGCTTGATTTTGTGATGGAATATTACAATTCCGATGGCAGTGGCGGGATGATGTGCGGCAACGGAGGCCGCTGCATCACTGCATTTGCCTTTGATATGGGCATACGTCCTGCTGGAGACCATTTCCGCTTTGAGGCAGCTGACGGTCTGCATTCGGCAGAGATCCTACGCGGCAAAGGAACTCGCAAAATCGTGCGCATCGGGATGATTGATGCCTTTGGCCTGCGCAAATTGCTGGGCGGCTACTTCCTCAACACCGGCACCCGCCATTTTGTGCTCTTCTGCCCTGATGTGGAGGCGGTCGAGATAGATAAGCAAGGACCCGAGCTCAGATGGAATGCCGAATTTGCGCCAGAAGGCGCCAATGTAAACTTTGTCACCGCGTTGAGCGACGGCACGCTCAAAGTCCGAACATTTGAAAAGGGCGTTGAAGCAGAGACTCTTGCTTGTGGCACAGGACTCACCGCCTCGGCTATTGCAGCGCATATTGCGGGCATCCCTGCGACAAAAAAAGACGGACAGAGAGTTTCTTATCAACTCCATGCCCGTCAAGATGATCTTTCTGTTGATTTCATCCCTGCAGACCCTGCTACTGAGGTTTTCCTCACAGGTCCGGCAGAGCAAATCATTTAATTATCTGCGTTTCCAGGTCTGACTACGACCAAGAAGTCCTGCCTTATCAAGAGATCCTCTCAAGATGAGGTCGCCTGTCTTTGCGTCAATCTTTACAGTTCCGTAGTAGGTGTTACCGCTATCCGGATCGTATACTCTACCGCCCTGGAGAGCGCCTTTCTTGAACTCCATATCCTTGATGATCATTGTACCGATGAGGTTATCCTCACCTTCTACAAGCATCTCTACAAGCTTGCCGTAGTAAAGACCATTGTCAGCTTTGTATATCTCTACAACAGAAACAGCCTGGTTGGTCTTATCATCAATAGTTGTCCATTTGCCAAGCATCTTTTCTACCTGAGCAGAAAGAGCGACAGATGTCGCAAGCATCACTACGATGCTGATAATCAATTTCTTCATATTAATAATTATCTTAAGATATCTTCAAGTCTGACGCTTCCTGAAGTCTTCTCATCACGATATTTAACAATCACTGGGCAATAGAGAGAAACTCCAAGTTCTGCAGACGGTCCTTTCTTGATCGGCTTGCTGCCGGAAACGACAACAGCGCCACGAGGTACTACGACTCTGCCATCTGCATTACGCTCAATAAACTGGCCTGTGGTAGAGTCAAAGATTGCTGTAGAGGATGTAATCACAACACCTGAAGCAATCACAGCGCCTTCCTGAACGATAGTACCTTCATAGATACCGCAGTTTCCACCCACAAAAGCGCCATCCTCAATGATTGTAGGCATAGCTCCGGCAGGCTCAAGCACTCCGCCAATCTGAGTCGAAGCAGAAATGTGGATATTCCTGCCCACCTGAGCACAAGATCCGATAGTGACGTGGCTGTCCACCATAGTACCCTCGCCGACATATGCACCTACATTTATATAGGCCGGAGGCATCACAATTGCGCCTGGAGCCACATAAGCTCCACGACGGATGCTTGTTCCTCCTGGAACGATGCGCACTCCGCTTTCCAGGCTGAAGTTACGGACCGGATATGTGTCCTTATCAAAGAAAGGAAATCCCTCTGTACTCATATCCACCATCTTTCCTAGCTTAAAGCCGGCAAGAATCACTTCCTTAACCCAGCTATTGACTTTCCATACTCCGTCCACTTTTTCAGCGACACGGATAGTACCCGCCTCAAGTCCGGCGATTACCTCATTAAATCTTTCTATTGTTATTTCCATAATTCTCTAATTACTTCTGACATAACGTTTTCTGTCTTCTCGCTCGCAACAGATAGCGGAAGTCTGACATATTTTTCCATCAAACCCATTGAAGCCATACCGGCCTTAACAGGGATAGGGTTGGATTCCACAAAACAAGCCTTGAACAGAGGGAAAAGTCTGTGGTGCAACTCGCGCGCAGTATTTACATCACCCTCAATCATTGCACGGGTCATAGAAGAAACTTCTGCCGGAGCAAGGTTGGAAGCTACGCTGATCACGCCGTGGCCGCCGGTTGCCATAAGGGCAAAAGTCATATCATCGTCACCGCTAAGCACTGAGAACCCTGCCGGAGCTCTGCGGATAATATCGCTCACCTGCGAATAGTTGCCTGAGGCCTCTTTTGTCGCGATGATGTTTTCAAATTCGTCTGCAAGACGGATGATTGTGTCTGCGCTCATATTAGCGCCTGTGCGACCTGGCACATTATACACGACGATCGGCTTTTCTGTCGCCTCAGCTACTGCCTTAAAATATTGATACTGACCCTCTTGAGTGGGCTTATTATAGAAGGGAACAACCACAAGAAGGGCATCGGCACCCCACGCTTCAAGATTGCGGATGTTCTCTATTGTCGCTGGAAGCGAATTTGAACCGCAACCTGCAACCAGCGGCAGCCCGCCGCAATGTTCCTTGGTGAGTGCAAATATCTTCTGCTTCTCTTCTGCCGAGAGCGTTGGTGTCTCGCCTGTTGTTGCAAGCGGCACAAGGAAATCAACACCATTTTCTACCTGACGTTTAACGAGATTGATGTAGGCAGGATAATCAACTTCGCCACTTTGTGTAAATGGAGTTACGAGAGCGGTTCCGCAACCCTGTAAATATAATGGCCTCATAATATTATGTCTTTAAATTCTTGTATTCCAGTAACTTTTTCTGTGAGCAGAGCTGCTACGACTGCTCCTTCTGCAAAACCCTGACGAGAAAATGCCTCGTGAGTAAAGATGAGCTTATCTACTCCTGAAACAAACTCTGCAATGTGTGTTCCCGGAACTTCTCCGATGCGTTTTGACTCTATTTCCGGAGCTGTACCAAGGCCTTTTTCTATCAGGTCAGCAATACTCTTTGCTGTTCCGCTTGGGGCATCCAATTTATGAATATGATGTATCTCCTCAACAGAAGCTTTGTAATCTCCTTCCTTGAGCACCTCGCAGACTCTCTGTATTGCTGCAAAGAAAGCATTTACTCCTACAGAGAAGTTTGAAGCCCAGATCAGGGTGGTATTG
>JAFNUQ010000130.1 GCA_017383945.1 Bacteroidales bacterium
AGCGTTCTCGACTACTTCTACTCCATCCTACTTGGCAAAGACAAGAAATGGAGAATAGTATATGAACATTTCAACATCTTCACCAAAGGCAAATGCGTATTTGACGAACTCACAGTAGACTTCTGCAACAAATTCAGAGAACACTTGAGCACAGCCAACCGCATCAAAAGCGAAAAACTCAAACTTTCCCAGAACTCCGCTGCAGGATATTGGAGCACATTCAGAGCATTCCTTGCGATTGCCTACAAAGAAGGCTATCTGAAAGAAAACCTCAATGACTTCCTTGACAAGCTGGAGACACAAGAAACCAAACGAGAATATCTGACACTTGAAGAACTCAACACACTCGCAAAATCCCACTGCGATTACCCTGTTCTCAAGAACGCTTCACTATTCTCCTGCCTCACAGGACTTCGTCTCAGCGACATTCTGCAGCTTGAATGGAAGCATATTCAGGATTACCCTTCCGGTGGCAAATGCATCCGCATCAAAACTGAAAAGACAGAGACAGAAGCGACCATTCCAATCAGCGACCAGGCACTCAATCTCTGCGGCAATCAATCTGACGGAATAGTATTCAAAGGTCTCACACGCCAACTTGTAAACGGAAGGCTCAAAGCATGGGTAAAATCAGCCGGGATAGAGAAACACATAACATTCCATTGTTTCCGTCACACGTACGCAACCCTTATGATAGCCGGAGGTGCTGACATCTACACAGTCAGCAAAATGCTCACCCACAAGAACGTAAGCACAACCCAGATCTATGCAGATCTTGTCAACGAGAAGAAGAAACAGGCTGCGGACATAATAAAAATTGGAGAATAGCCTATGAGAATCGAACTGGAACTCTATAACTCAATTATAAACTCACCACTCTTTCCATCTGGCTCAAATATGCTCGGTGGATATGATGAGATCAAACATCAGCTTGGGAAAACGCCAAGTAATATTGATGAAGCAAAGGACTGGATCAGAAAGGCAGTAGGGAATAAAGTCACATTTACATACGCAATAATTCCCCAGGCTCTCCCTTCATCAGTATTCGTGAATCCCCAGAAATCAGAATATATAGCCGATAAATATCCACTGCGCTTCCCCATCCTATCTCTGGAAGGCAACCTATATAAAAGGATATATAAGTCAATAATTGACTGGGAATGTTACCGAATACATAATACATTACTGCAATTTGCTGCTGGCATCAACCAAGATATAAGACTTAAAGCAACTATCAAAGGAACCTTGCAGAACCTCTATGCCTTAATGGGCCAACTTTGGACATTCTATGAATATGGTGAAGGTCCTGAGCCAAGATGTAGCGATCCCAATGCCCATCAAGAAGAGAATGCACAAACCATAAAACAATGTAATGAGATACTATTCTATCTTCTCAATCGAATGGTATGTCTCTATTATGAAATTGTAGTAGCATTCAAAGAGTTCTGCACAGACTATGAACCAATGGTATCTACCATTGAATGGCTGAAAGGCTATCTTAAAGGGAGAGAATCCATCAATCAAGAATATGAATCTTTATTGGAAGCTCATTCTATTCAGCAAGGTATCATAAAGAACAGCCGTGAGGTTGTCAACTCGGGACTTGAATCGATCAAGCAATGGCTTAACCATACAGATGATACAACACGTA
>JAFNUQ010000131.1 GCA_017383945.1 Bacteroidales bacterium
ACGTCTCCAGCCAGCTCATCGGCTATGCCAGCAGCATAAAATACATAGACGAAGTGGTCTATCACTACCGCAAAAACGTCTCTACAGCTATGACAAGACAAGGACGCAAGAAGCGCAAGATGGAGTATGCGCTCAACTTCCTTGATCTCTATGAGAAATATCGCGATGTGCCTCAGGACAAGAACCCCGTAGCTGTGTTGTTTGATGATATCCTTTTACAAGCCGGATGGTTCTCGATATTCTACAAACTTGACCTGTTCAGTAGATTCCCATACCTCGCCCAGGACATCAGAAAGGCAAAGATTAAATGTGGTGGCAAGTCTGACGCTCCAGTAATCGCTCAGATCATCACAAAGATTGTAGCTTGTTTTAAGTAACACTACAACCTTCCACTCTTGAGTTTGTAATCGTAGGAGTGTCTACCCTCCTCACGGAAGTCTTCGTTGTAGCGACGAAGTACCTCTTTATACACCTCTTCATATTGTGGGATGAAAAGATCGTCCTTGGCATATAGATGCTCAATTATTTCCGAGGCGAGCTGCTCAGTCACTGTCAGATCATTGTCGCCTCCGGCAAACGCTGTGCCCTTAATTGATCCAGGAGATACATTGAGTATACGGTTGGAACTTCCTGCCTTCTCCAGCTCAACATTGACGCTCTCAATAAAAATCTTCAACGCTGCTTTGCTGGCGCCATAGACTGAGAAAAACGGCGAGGACATAAAGCCTGCTATGCTCACCATCACTCCGCAATAGAAATCATCAGCGGACTCGATTTTTGAGAAGAAGCGATGGATAATCCTGATTACAGCAGCAGTATTAACATTAATTGTATCAACAATATAGGACTCCTCAAGATCTTTAAACAAAGCAAGTTTACCAAACCCCGCAGTAATCATCAAGGTATCGATATCGTTAAATCGGTCAAAGATGCTATAGTCCTTCTCATTGAGATCAAACCTATAGCATTCAAACTTGCTCTGCATCCATCTGGGATCAACATCCGATCGATCAACAATATATACAGTCTCCACATCTGACCGAGCAGAAAGAAGAGTTGCAATCGCAAGACCAATTCCGCTTGCACCGCCGACAACTAGGGCCTTTTTCATATCTTGTTGAAGTTTCTGCGCTCGGCAAACTGCTGGAAGATATCAGTCATACAGATAGTCTCTTCAGGACGCAAACGCGATGATGACAATCTCTTATTGATGATGCACGAAGCAAATTCCTGAATCTCATATCTCAGGCCTGCACCATCCCAGGCATAAAAATATTTCTTATTGAGATTCTGGTCCTCATAGCGAAGCTCAAAGTAGTCAGTCTTCCACCACGGCGCAGGGACATAGGCATAACCCTTTGTACCTGAAATCACAAGGTTTCCTTCTGTCTTCACTCCCAATCCGAGCTGGAAAGAAGCAACTGCGCTGGCATACTGCACTACTCCCCTTGTGTAGATATCTACATTATTATCATTGACGCGGCTATATATATTTACGTTCCTGATATCCGTGCCAAGGAGCCTGATTATCGGAAGAAGCGGATAGGAGCCCATCTCATAGAGTGATCCGCCGCCAAGATCAAAATCTAGCTCTCTCTTGAGCTGCTCTTCTTCCCAAAGCTTTGATTCAGAAGCATCTATGCCCACCACATCGCCGATAAGGCCACTCTTCACAAGGCTGATCAAATGATTAAATGCCGGGCAATATGCAGTTTTGTTGGCCTCCAGAAGGACAAGCCCTTTCTGCTGAGCAAGAGCATATAGCTCGCGCGAATGATCGCCTCGAAGCACCAGAGGCGTCTCGCAGAGCACGTGTCTAGCCTGCTCAAGTGCGCATTTTGCCTGCTCATAGTGGCACACGTGAGGCGTAGCAATATAAACAGCATCCACTGCTTGCACAAGCGCCTCATAGCTATCGGAAACGGTAGCTCCGTCGGCCAGTTCTGCATAGCTTTGAGCTGCACTGCGATTGATGTCATAAAGCGAAACGACCTTCACTGCTTCTACCTTCTCGCATTCGCTGATAAAGCGCTCTGCGATGCGACCGCATCCGGCAATGCCAATGCGTAATGTGGAACTGGATTCGGCACGTAGCATAGTTGAAGAAATTCCCTCAGTACGAGGAAGATACACGACATCACAATATTCTTTCAGATAGTCAAATGCTCCGACCCAGTCAGAACCGATTGCAAAGACATCTACATCATACTTCTGAATATCGTCAATCTTCTGTCCCACATAGTCCTCAATGATAATCTGGTCCGCTATGCCCAATGCCTGCACAGCAGCAACTCTCTCAAGAACATTGCTTC
>JAFNUQ010000132.1 GCA_017383945.1 Bacteroidales bacterium
CTATAGAGGCAATTCTTCAATACAGCTTCGTCTGCGAGACCTTAGAGAGAGAGACGAGGATATCCTCTAGCAGATAAGGGACTGACAATTCTTTTTATCCAAAGACAGTTGATCCTTGAGGGCGTCGATTGACTCAAAGCGGATCTCATCACGCAGACGTTCAAGAAACTTAACCTCTATATCCAGTCCGTATATATCCTCCGAGAAGTCAAATATATGAGTCTCAATGATAT
Source organism: Bacteroidales bacterium (assembly GCA_017383945.1). Taxonomy (GTDB): domain Bacteria; phylum Bacteroidota; class Bacteroidia; order Bacteroidales; family UBA932; genus Cryptobacteroides. The sequence continues at coordinate 234 of JAFNUQ010000132.1, forward strand.
CACCCACATTGGTCATACCATAGAAACTCCTATCTTCAAAGAGCACCTGACTTAGATATGCACCTCTCTTAGGATAGATTTTCAGCGGATCGTACAGCTGCATATTTGCGGTCGGGAAGCCTAGCTTTCTGCCTAGCTGCTTTCCTCCCACAACAACGCCTTTAATTGAATATTCGCGAGAGAGCATCTGCGAAGCGAGCTGAACATCTCCGGCGCAAAGTGCTTCTCTGACCTTGGTTGAGCTGACTGCGACCTGCCCCAAGAAGTAGGGTTGCACGACCTGCACTTCCAGGCCTAGCTCCTGGGCGAGGGGAATAATCTGCTCCGGAACAAGCCTATCACTTCCAAGGCGATTGTCATAGCCCAGCACCAGCATTGTTCCACCAAAGAGCTGAATGATAATCTTTTGCAAATATTCGCGTGCGCTCATCTGCGCAAAAGTTTTGGAGAACTCAAGCATCTCCACTCTATCTACCCCTAACGATTTTAACAATGCATCTTTCTCTTCAGGAGATGAGAGAAGACGCAACCGCCTGGCATCCTGCTGCAGCACCGCGCGTGGATGTTTGGCAAATGTAATAACAATCGCCTCCTCAGCTCTTGATGCTGCCGAGGAGACGAGTGTTTCTATAACTTTCCGGTGTCCGAGATGGACACCATCAAAAAATCCAGTTGCTATTATAGCCATTTAACGAGTGGGAGATCCTGACGATGTGGAAGTCTTGGATTCTTAGGATAGATACGTGTACCTACCTGATACATACCTGAATGCTCTGGGAGCACCTCAACCTGGTAAGTAGCCTTGCCATCCTCATACTTCACCATCTCAAGCTCAGAAACGTTCTGAATGTGGAGCTCGCCCTTTGCATTTGAAGCGCTGAATACGATCTCGACACCTACATCCTCTGGTTTGAGACGACCAAGGTCAAGAACTACCTCGCACTTCATCTTGTTGCTAGCTGTGAGCACATATGAAGCATCTGGCTGAGCATATGAAACTACGCGGATATTATTCCACTCATTATAAACGTTCTGCTTCCACGCTGCAATCTCACGAGCACCCTTAGCATCATCTGCGATGAGCTCTGAAACTCTCTGAGTCTGAGGGATATAGTACTGATTGCAGTAGTCAGTGAGCATACGATTAGTTGTAAAGTTACAAGCAACCTGAGCGATTACGTTCTTGATGTAACCAATCCACTTTGCAGAAAGACCTGTCTTAGCATCCACATTGTAGTATGCAGGAGCGATTTCGTTCTCAATGATAGTATAGATAGTAGCTGCATCAAGCTCGTTCTGGTAGTTCTGGTCTTCGTATGTTCTCTCGAGAGGGAGCATCCAACCAGCGCCTTCCTTGTAGCCTTCAACCCACCAACCATCAAGTACTGAGAAATGCATAACGCCGTTCATAGCAGCCTTCTCACCTGATGTACCAGAAGCCTCCTGAGGACGAGTTGGGTTATTAAGCCATACATCTACGCCCTGTACGAGTCTCTTGGCAAGAGAGATATCATATCCCGGAACAAAGATAATCTTGCCGAGGAAACGGTCCTGCTTAGAAATCTCAATAATCTGCTTGATGAAATCCTGGCCTGCGCCATCAGCTGGGTGAGCCTTACCTGCAAAGATAAATCTAACTGGCTTCTCTGGGTTATTTACAATAGCGTCAAGTCTGTCGAGATCGCTGAAGAGAAGAGTTGCTCTCTTATAAGTTGCAAAACGACGAGCAAAACCAATTGTAAGAATCTCTTTCTGAAGCTCTTTCTTGATAGCTACGATCTGGCTTGGAGAATAGAGTGCGCTCTCAACAGGATCTGAGAACTTCTCACAGATAGCCTGCTTGAGCTCCTCCTTGAGGAATTTACGAGTGTTCCAAACTTCCTCATCTGACACATTATAGATGCCATTGAAGCAAGACTTGTCATAGTGATGAGTCTTGAATTCCTCGCCGAATACCTTACCCTGAACTGTCTTCCAGTCTCTTGCTGCCCAAGTTGGATAGTGAACACCATTGGTAACATAGCTGATGTAAAGCTCCTCTGGAAGATATCCTGGATACATACCAGCAAAGATATCCTGACTCACTTTACCGTGAAGCATTGATACACCGTTGACATTCATTGACATATTTGCCGCAAGGAAGCTCATTGAGAACTTCTCGTTAGGATTGTCAACATTGATCTTACCAAGAGCCATGAAAGTTCTCCAGTCTACACCAAGCTTCTGCACAAAGACTCCGAGGTAGCGACCAAGGATGTCCTCAGTAAAGAAGTCGTGACCAGCAGGTACAGGAGTGTGAGTTGTGAAGAGACCTGATGCTCTGATGAGCTCCATTGCCTCAGCAAATGTGAGATTTCTCTCCTTCATGCACACGCGAAGTCTTTCAAGACCTGCAAATGCAGCATGACCTTCATTGTAATGGTAGATAGAAGTCTTGATGCCAAGCTCATTGAGAGCTCTTACACCACCGATACCGAGGAGCATCTCCTGCTTGAGACGGTTCTCCCAGTCACCACCATAAAGCTGGTGTGTAACCTGTCTATCTTCTGGAATATTACCTTCAAAATCTGTATCAAGAAGATAAAGATCTGTACGACCCACTGCTACCTTCCAGATGCGTGCGCTCATATCTCTTCCAGGAAGAGCAACCTTGATGGTTTTCCAAGCACCATTCTCATCAAGAACCGGCTGGGCAGGAGTCTTCATAAAGTCCTGAGCCTCATACTCAGCAACCTGATTACCCTGAGGAGTAATGCGCTGAGTGAAGTAACCATAGCGGTAGAAAAGACCTACAGCTACGAGGTTAACGTTCATATCACTTGTTTCCTTGAGGTAGTCACCTGCAAGGATACCAAGTCCACCTGAATAGATTTTAAGCGAGGTATCAAGACCATACTCCATACAGAAGTATGCAACTGAAGGCTCTGTTCTGTGTGCCTTCTCTGCCATATAGGCATTGAAATCTTTCATTACCTCGTCGAGTCTTGCAAGGAAATCCTTGTCCTTAGCAAGCTCATTGTACCTTTTTAGACTTACCTTGTCTAGAATCACCATCGGATTGTGACCATACTTGTGCCACAGCTGGTAATCGATGCTCTTGAAAAGAGCCTTTGCGTTATCGTTCCAGCACCACCAGAGGTTCTTGCAAAGAGTCTCAAGACCTGAGAGCTCCTCTGGGAGGCGGCGGGTCACCATAACGCTTTTCCAGGATGGTGTACCGTTGTCGTTTCTGTTCATTTTACACTACTATTTTTCCGCAATTGCGTTGTTAACTCTAATTATAAAGTCGCTGAGCACATTCATATAATTGATGAATGCCTCATATGGAGTCGAATATGGATTGAATCTGCTGTGTACCTCACCGTCTGAGAAGAACTTAGTACACATATAATAAAGGTGATCACTAGCCTGAAGGTGGCCATAATCAGCCCAAAGGGTCGCGTCATCAAGAAGCGAGAGCTTCTCCTGAAGCGAGTAAAGCTTGTTATAAGCATCCTGCTGGAGCTCATTACCAAGCCAAGCTGAGAGATCTCTTTCCTCGTCTGCCCAAGAGATAGGCTCAACTACGCTGATATCACCCACACTTGTATGCTTGCGAGCTGCTCTTGAAGGGGTAACAAACTCGAGCTCTGGCTGAGCGACTACAGAAGTAAAGAATGCCTTCATAAAGTCAAAGATACCGCATGATGCATCCTGATGCTCACCAAATGTCTCATAGTCCATGAAGAGGTTCACGATTTCTCCCTCAGCACCATTGAGCCAAGAGATGAACTTATCAGCTGTGAGAGGCCACTCACCCCAACCCTTATCTGAGAAGCGGAAAGCGATATCATCACTAAGCGAATAGTTACGGAGAAGAACCTTCTGAGAGCTCTTGAGATCGTTGTTATATACATAGTTAGGGCTCTTCCATGCCATAATGTGACGAGCACCTTCTGTGAGAACAGTCTTAAAGCCAAGCTTATATGCCTCAGCACCGATAGAGTCTGAATAGATGAGCTCAGTATTTCTGAAGACCTTTGGAGTCTGGCCAAAGTACTGCTCGATAGCAGCCTTGTGCTTGAGAACCTGATGCTCAAACTCCTGCTTTGATGCAAGCGAAGCAAGAGAGTGGTTATATGTCTCGCAGAGGAACTCAACGCTACCAGTCTCAGCAAGAGCGCGGAAGCTGTCGATAACCTCAGGAGCATAGCGATCAAACTGCTCCAATGCAGAACC
>JAFNUQ010000133.1 GCA_017383945.1 Bacteroidales bacterium
CTTTTTCCAGAGAGATCGGTCAGATGGACGACTATCAGATAGAGCTTGACAGAACATCCCTCATCCACGAGTCTGTCGATCGTATCCTTGATTCTCTCACAGAAGAAGATAAAGAGTTGATAGACTGGATAAAATCAAGTGTCGCCCCGATGCTTGAACAAGGCCAGAAGCTTAATATAGAAGAAGGCTTGTATGATATCGGCAAGCAGCTCAAAGGCGAAGATTATAGAAAGCTATTTGCTGCACTCAAAGCCTCAGGTGAAGAGATGGATTTCCTGGAGAGAGAAAGATTGAGAGCCCTAGCAGTGACTTGTGATGAGATCATCACTTCATTTGAGCAGGCCGTTGCTCCTTATGGTCTTGAACCAGAGCCTGGTAAGCGTCTGGACTTTACTAATAAGAAGACACTACTCAAGAAGAATCCTGACCTTGCGGCCTACAAGGAGGACAATTATAGCGAATATGTTACAGCGCATATCATCAAGAGCCTTATCTTCAGTCTTGGCCTGAGCGGCGAGATTAGTAAGGAGTTTGATGCACTGACCAAGGAGAAAAATGTAATGTGCCTTGATGAGTCCAATGTCTTCCTTAAAGAGATAATAGGTGGAAGTGATGCACCATTTGTCTTTGAGAAGATAGGAGTCAGGTATGATCATTTCTTGTTGGATGAGTTCCAGGATACATCCAATATTCAATGGGAAAACTTCCTTCCGCTTCTCAGAGAGGCAGATTCAAAGGGAAGCAATCTTGTTGTAGGAGATATCAAGCAGAGTATCTACAGATTTAGGGATTCTGACTGGCAGTTGCTGGGCAAAACAGTTGCGCAGGAGTTCCCAAATTCTCAGGTTGAGGTACTGGACAATAACTGGCGAAGTGCAAGAGAGGTGGTTTCCTTTAACAATGACTTCTTTACTTTTGCAGCTTCAAGACTTGGTCTGGGTGAGATATATTCCGATGTGGTACAGAATCCTAAGACTGAGGACCCTCAATGCGGTTATGTGCAAGTATCATATTCCGACGATCAGAAACAGGCGGTATATGATTCCATAATGGCGGCAAGAGAGGCTGGTGCACAATGGGGAGATATTGCTGTTCTGGTGAGAAAGAACATATATGGTAAGCAGATTGCGGACTTCCTGATAGAGAAGGAAGTGCCGATTATCTCAGATGACTCTCTTGATGTGCATTCGTCTCTGGCAGTACGTCGTCTGGTGTCACTTCTCTCTGCATTTGATGCGCCGGACGATCAACTTGGCTCATTCCTCTCCCGTGAGATGGGTGTGGCGTTTCCGCAGAGCTATCATTCGCTTGTCGATCTAAGCGAGCATTTGCTTAGAGAGATGATGAATTCCAATCCGGAAGTCTTTGATGGTGAGCAACTTTATATTCAGTCATTTCTGGATGAACTGTTGTCTTGGTCGTCAAATTATGGAAATAATCTTGCCCAATTCCTAAAATATTGGAACGAGAAAAGCCTTTGCATCAGCACTCCTGATTCGGGGACTGCAGTCAGGATTCTGACGGTCCATAAGTCCAAGGGCCTAGAGTTCCCGTTTGTGATATTCCCGTTTGCAGATGCAGTGGAGTTTTATAAGGCCGGCACAAAGTGGTGTCATCTGTCAGAAGATAGCACGGACAACGCAGAGTTAAAGGGCATTTATCCTGTGAGCCTAGGCAGTGCCGCGGCAGAATCTGCATTTGCTCCACATAGGGACGAAGAAGCTCGCCAGCAGCTCATAGACAATATCAATATTTTCTATGTGTCGCTGACTCGCGCAGAAAAGTCCCTCCACATAATTTCTGCTCCTCCTACCAAGAAGTTCAAGGATAGTCTGGCAAAGGGTAAACCCCAATACAACAACTTCTCAAGCCTGCTCTATGAATATATAAATGGTATGGACGAATGGTCCAGAGGAGAGCCTTATGACTACACAAAACTTGTGCGCAAGAAGGGGCAGCTTGAGCAGGAAATGCCTGTAGCATATTGCTCAACTGCGCTTGGTGGCAGACTGTCACCTTCGGTAGAAGCAGTGGATTTCTTTACAGATGAGGGAGTTGCTGCCGGCGTTGAGTCGCCACGTGTCAGGGGCATCGTGCTGCACGAGATTCTTGCTCACGTTAATAAAGTGAGCGATGTGCGTGTGGCAGTCGATGCCGCGGTTAAGGATGCTCTTCTTTCTGAGAGCGAAGCTGCCCTGGCTGCCGATCTGCTAGAAAAGAGAGTCGCTGCACATCCGGAGTGGTTTGACCAGGCGGCAGAAGTGCTCAATGAGCGAAGCATATTTGCTTCCGATGGAAGCGAATATCGTCCCGATAGAGTTGTGCTGAGTGAGGATGGAGTGATAGTTGTAGATTTTAAGTTCGGTGCGCCGGAGAAGAAATATCTTAGACAGGTCGGGCGTTATGCCTCGCTTTATGGAGCTTTAGGTTATAAAGTAAAGGCTGCAGTAGTGTGGTATGTAGAAACAGATAATTGTGAATATTTATGATAAAGAAGGTTATTAATTGCATTGTGTTTGGCCTATTGTGCGTAGGGGTCTATGCTCAAGATGTTTTTCCTAACGAAATCTCGCACCCTCGTCCTCCTAAAGTTCCTAGTTATATGGTCTTTGCCGGGGATACGATCAGGTTTGAGAATAGGGAGTATTATGAGCGCATGGATCGAGAAATCATAACCTTCACCTATATGCACACCAACTCGACCCTGATGCTCAAAAGGGCTAAAAGATTTTTTACTCAGATTGAACCCATCCTCAAGGAACAATGCGTTCCTGACGACCTCAAGTATCTAATGGCAATCGAGAGCAATCTTGATCCTAAAGCCTATTCAACTGCAGGAGCCGCTGGTCTTTGGCAGTTTATGAAAGGCACAGCTCAGGAGTATTCTCTGGAGGTTAACTCTGAGGTAGATGAGCGCTATCATATAGAGAAGGAGACTGTTGCAGCCTGTAAATATCTGCTTGATGCCTACCAGAAATATGGCAACTGGATGACTGTGGCTGCGAGTTATAATGGTGGTCAGAATGGGATCAGCCGAAGAGTTGAAAATCAGAGGCAGACCAACGCCCTTGATCTGTGGATGCCGGAGGAAACATCAAGATATATGTACCGCATCCTAGCTGCAAAGTTGATGTTTGAAGATCCGTCAGTCTTCGGATTTAATGTCACACCAGCAGATGAATATCCATATATTCCTCCTAGAGAAGTGGTGACTGTGAGCGGTCCGATTCCAAACCTCACAGACTTTGCTGAAAAGCATGGCGTAACATATAAACAGATAAAGGAAGCCAATCTATGGCTTCGCTCAGATAAGTTGACCAATAAGAATGGCCGTAGCTATAAGATAATTATTCCGATGAAGTAGACGGCTCTTCTTTGCAGAAGAAACTGAAATGAACTCTACCATACACCTTCTCTTTCAAAAAGAGAGGGTGTTCTTTAAATGAGTGTTCATCTCCGTGCTCGAGTATGAAGTAGCATCCGGGATGGAGGATATCTACAGCAAAGACTTTGTCAGGGATGTTCTCAAGGCCTTCAAGTGCATAAGGTGGATCTGCAAAGATGATATCAAATTTTTCGTAGCAGATCGGGAGAAAATCAAACACGTTATCGTGGACTGCGGTCACGATATCCTTGAGACCAAGTCGTGCTGCTTCTTTTCTGATGAACATAGAGTTGTCTCTGTTCATATCAACGCTATATACCTTGGCTGCGCCGCGTGATGCAAACTCAAAGCCGACAGCTCCTGTACCTGCAAAAAGGTCAAGAACTTTCAGGTCTTCAAATTCGTACTCGTTGTTGAGCACATTAAAAAGTCCTTCGCGAGCAAAATCAGTAGTAGGACGTGCGCCATATCCCATAGGTGGCTGAATGATCTTTCCCTTGAGTTTACCTCCAATGATTCTCATGGCTTGACTACTGATTTAAAATATCGGTATAATGACATCTCCTCCTCTTGAGAAAGTGGAGTGAGGAAGCAGATGGTTGATAATTCCGGATTAAGCTGTTGTGACTTGACTGTCAGGAAGATATAGTACTCAGCAGTTGTAAAATCCGGGGCGTTGTATGAGTTGGCAAGAAGAAGTGTCTTGCCTTGTGCGATGGCGATAAACAGGCGGCCTTCCTTGAAGCTGCACAATATCTTATTATATTCAATGCAGTCTGGAAGTTTCTGCAGAATATTAGCCATCTCTGGTATAGAAATAACACTGTCCTCATCTACTTCATAGACGAGGACAGCGTTATATTGTGGTATTTCTATGTGTTTTACAATTACGTCCTCGCTCACCTTTGCCACTTCGGCGAGAGCTGCTCTCTGCCTGAGGGGCTCAAAGAACTGAGTTGGAACGAGCGTAAACACTACTCCCAGTTACCAGCGTTGTTGTTAGGTGCGGTGATTGAACCAACCTGAAGACCTTCATACTTGTTCTGGTCTCTACGATCTGCATCAAGGTTGATGCGAAGCTGGTTGTCAAGGCCCTTAAGGAGAGTCTTATATGGCATCTTAGCCTCAAAGAGTGGCACTGGAACACCAGAAACCATCTTTACTGCAGACTCCATGAGTACAGGAGCACCGCCTGAGAATGGGATAGTCTTGAGAGAGTCAATGCTGAAATCCTCGCGCTGGTTGAAAAGTGTGTCCTTTACAGCAATCTTGTTCTCGATAGAGAATACAAGCTGCTTGTCACCTGCGAGATATCTCTCATAAAGCTGCTCGTTGGTGATGCGACGGTTAGCCTTCTTGATAGCTGCTGTGTGAGCAACTGCTGCAGAGTCGTCCTGTGAACCGATCTGAAGAACTACAGGCATCTCGCCAGTCTCATAGAAAAGCTTGAGAGAGTCAACGGTTGAAGCGAAGTGACCGTTAACAGATCTGAAAGCAACCTGAAGATCGCGGATATCCTTGAGTCTCTGGATAGCTACGCTCTCACGGTAAGCTTTCTGCTTGTTGAAGTCTACAGGCTCCTGAATGCTCTTGACAATTGTGAGAGTCAAGAATACGATGACTGCGAGGAGCACGACTTCAATGATAATCTTTACTGTTTTGTTCATTTTATGTTGATTTTGTTAAAATGCATAAGTCGTACAAAGTTATGAATTTGATTTATCAAATGCAATATTATTATTAATTTTGCAGCAGATTTTATATGTGATGAGGACTATTACAAGCGAGAAGATTTCCCGGTTCAAGAAATACATTCAAGAAAGCTCTTGCGTGAGTGTCGTTGTGCATACCCATCCCGATGGAGATGCGATGGGAAGCTCAATGGCTATGGCTGCTTTTCTGCAGCGTTCGGGTGTTGCTTCCGTAAAGGTAATAGCTCCTGACGAATGGGGCGCAGGCCTGGATTTTATTGTCGATAAGGCATTGGTAATCAATGCTACGGAAAATCCTTCCGAGGCTCAGGCCTGGATTTCAAAAAGCGACCTGATTGTGTGTGAGGATCTTTCCGATCTGTCAAGAACTGGAATTGTTGAGCCTTGGATCAGGAACTGTGCGGCTCCTCGTGTTCTTGTGGATCATCACCTTGCACCAAGTCTGGAGAGCTTTGATCTGGTTTTCAGTGAGACCGAGATTTCCTCGACTTGTGAGCTCCTTTATTTTGTACTTCAGGCATTTGAATCAGGTCCTTTGACTGTATCTGAGGGTACGGCACTGTTTGTCGGGATGACAACCGATACAAATAACTTTGCCAACTCCGTGCACCCGACCACCCTTGAAATGGCATCGGGATTATTGAAATTGGGCGTTGACAGAGATGCGATTTTGGTTGAAATCTATAACAGATTCAGAGAAAATCGATTCCGTGCGATGTCCTATTACCTGGGTGATGCTATGC
>JAFNUQ010000134.1 GCA_017383945.1 Bacteroidales bacterium
AGATCCTCTCTAAGCTGACCATCAACCTCAAATGCTGCCTTAGGAAGGTCAATCATATATGCAGGATCATACTCACCATAGCCCTCCTCAGGAGTGAGAGTAAATGCAAAGCTATCTCCTGGCTCTTTGCCTTCAAGCTCTGCCTCAAACTTAGGAAGAAGCATTCCTGTACCCTGAATATACTCAAGTGGTTTCTCTGAACCTGCCTTATCAGCAATCTGACCTTCTACTTCAAGCTCGTAGCTCACTGCTACAACTTTGTTCATTTCAATCTGCATAATTATCTAATATTAAAATTTATCCACTAAAATCTACATTTGAAAACGCTAAGGTAGGAATAAGTTTTGATAAACAAGTACGTGCATCATCCGCTACCGCTATCAAATTCTGCCAAAGCGTTATAAAATTACCGGTCATCAGCATCTCGCTGACAGGACGCACAATGTGTCCATCTTCAAAAATAAAGCCTTCAACTCCATAGGAGAAGTCTCCGGTAGCAGAGTTGCTATTTCCTCCATTAAACGCTGTCACATAGATACCAGAGCCACACATCCTCATCAGGTCATCAAGTTTCAGACCCACCTCAGGCCAAGACATCAGCTTAGGACGAGTAGCGTCTTCAATAGTTGGAGCTATTCCCAGCTTTCTGGATATATAGCCATTGATAAAATATTGTTTTACCTCTCCTCTATCAATTATTGCAGCATCCTGAGTGGCAACACCTTCTGAGTCAAAATACTTCGAGCAGGTTTGTCCTGGAATGCGCGGCACATCGAGAAGGGTCATACCTTCTGGGAAAATCTTTTTACCCAAGCTATCCATCAAAAACGAATTGTTCTGCTGTAGCGAATATCCGTTAAGCGCCCTGATAATAGGACTCACAACCTTTGCCGCCACTTCCGAATCAAGCACCAGATTGTACTTGCCGCTTGGTGCAGGATCTGAGCCGATATTACTTATTGCTCGCTTCAGCGCTTTAACTCCACATCCTCGCGCATCAATAGCTCCATACTGCGAAGAAGAATCCCACCAGTAAGAGCTATACTTCTGTCCATCACTCTCAATTGTAACCTCAACACCATAGTCAAAGCTACACTCACTGTGACGACAACGTAATCCATTGGTATCCATCACAATAGTATCATAAATACTATCAGAATATTCTCCCTCTTCGCTGATCAGTTCATAGTCTTCTCCAGCGGATGAATACTCATTATAGACAGAAGCTTCCAGAGCCATAGCAATGCGCTGCTGTGGTGTGATTTCATCACGATGAGGGTCTACCAGTCCAAGCTCGTTTCCGGTAATTGCATCCTTGCACTGACGTTCAGGCTCGGTGAGGTCCCTACAATCATCTGCCTCTATCATTTTCACTACAGCTATCGCCTTATCAATGAATGTCTTCAGAGAATTTCCCTCAATCTTATTTGTTGAGAAACTTCCAAACTTTCCATCCACATACAAAGCCAGACTCAAGGATCTATCTTCACAATGCGTCACCTTATCCACCTCACCATTGAGCGTAGCAACCAGATCTTCATTGCTCTTGGAAAGAGTCATCTTTGCTTTCTGGGCTCCGGATTTCCGGGCATATTCCAGCATCTGCTCGAGGAGCGTAATCTCTCTATTATCAATCATCTTATTCTCCTCCAATAGTTAAACGATTTACTAGAACGGAAGGCATACCGCAAGATACAGATACACTTTGCTCCTTGCCGCAGGTCCAGGTACCAAGATCCACCTTGAGATCGGAAGCCACACCTACGATATCTGCCAGAGCATCAGGTCCGTTGCCCACAATATTTATATCCTTTATCGGCATTGTGAGTCGGCCGGACTCAATCAGATAACCGCTCTTGACGTAGAAGGTAAAGTCTCCTTCGCCGATCTTGACCTGACCATTGGCAAACTGATCCACATATACACCTTTGTTTACCGAAGCGATCAAGTCTTGAACGCTACCGTCGTTACCATTTTCCATATAGGTGCTTCGCATCCTTGGGATAGGATTATATCTGAAGGATTCGCGACGACCATTGCCTGTCGGTGCTACCCCATAGAACTTTGCGCTGATGCGATCGTGAAGATAAGATGTCAGCACTCCGTCTCTCACCATATAGGTCTTCTGTCCGCGCACACCTTCATCATCGTAATTGATTGAACCGCGGATGCTGTCAAGGGTTCCGTCATCTACGATATTTATCCCCTTGCGGCAGATGCTACAGCCCATCTTATCGGCAAATATCGACTGTCCCTTGCGGTTGAAGTCAGCCTCAAAAGCGTGTCCCATGGCCTCGTGAAGCAAGATACCGGAAGCACCGGCACCCATCACCACGCTCATCTGACCACCTTTAGGGCGACGAGCCTCAAATTTCTGGTCAATATCCTTTACGCTCTCACTGACGAGCTCCTGCAGCAGGCTTTCAGAAAGCATCTCAGCTCCTTGCCTCAAGCTTCGGGACACCCTAACCTGCTCGGTTTTCTCACCCTGCACAAAAATCGTCTGCACGGTAATGCTTCCGAGAGGTCGGCTATCGCAAGTCAGCTCTCCGAGCGAATTATACATCATCACATCGCTTCTTGACCAGCTGAGCACAGCAACAATCTTGTGTGCGCGGCTCTCGCGCTCACGTATCCCCGCCTCAATCTTCTGCAGAAATTCGCTGAAAGGGCCCAATGAGCACTGCTCCCACGGCTGCAATTCGCGATAGAAAGACTTCTCCTCTGTACCCTGAGGCACTGCTGCTGCACAAAATGGAGAGGCAGCTTCAGAGCTCACCGATGCGATGGATGCAGCACTGCGAGCAGCACGCAGCAACGATTGATAATCAGTGCTTTCAGAGTAGGCATAGCCTGTCTTTTCTCCTTTAAGGACTCTGATTCCACAGCCAAAATCTACGTGATGACCGCCGGAACACACAGAGGAATCCCTTAGAAGCAGGTCATTGTAGCTAGTATCTTCAAAATATAGGTCACACCAGTCACCGCCGCATCTAAGTCCCTCCGCAACAAGGGATTGCAACTGTTCCT
>JAFNUQ010000135.1 GCA_017383945.1 Bacteroidales bacterium
CCTGTAAACAAGGAACGCGCCAACACCTCGCTTGTATCGGCCTTTGGTCTTGATGCATTCAAGCTCTTCAAGCAGAAGAGAATGGCAATGTTCTTTATCTTCTCAATGCTGCTTGGTGCAGCTCTGCAGGTCTCTAACGGCTTTGCAAATACCTTCATTGGCAGCTTTGAGGCCTATCCCGCATTGGCCGATACTTTTGCTGTGAAGCATACCAATATGCTCATCTCCTTGTCGCAGATATCTGAGACTTTGTGCATCCTGCTCATACCTTTCTTCCTGAAGAAGTTTGGCATTAAGATCGTTATGCTCATTGCTATGTTTGGCTGGGTATTCAGATTTGGTTTCTTTGGTGCCGGTGATCCTGGTAGCGGAGTATGGCTCTTTATCCTTAGTTGTCTTGTATATGGTGTTGCCTTTGACTTCTTCAATATTTCAGGTTCACTATATGTAAATGAAAATGTTGATAAGAGTATGCGTTCTTCTGCTCAGGGACTCTTTATGTTGATGACCAATGGTCTCGGTGCTTCCATCGGTACATGGGCTGCAGGTCTTGTTGTAAACCATTATGTATATAATGCCGCTGAGCCATCTTGGGCAACTGCGTGGTATGTATTTGCTGCATACTCTCTAGTTGTAGCGGTGCTGTTTATGCTTCTTTTCAAGGATCCTCGCAAAGAGAAAAAGGCCTAATAATCAATACCATATAACAATAAAAGGACGACCCTCGGGCCGTCCTTTTATTGTATTAAAGTGATTTAGTAAGAGATGCCGGCTGGAAGTTCCTTTGCCTGATCAATCATCTTCTGAATCTCGCATGCAACAGGTACGCGCTTTACAAGATGCTTCTCCTCGTTTACTTCAACCATTTTAGCTGCGAGGTTTTCTGCATTGCGATGAGCAAGCTCCTTAACTGTATCAACGCAAGCAGCCTCAAGAAGCTCTGCAAACTGAGGACCTACACCCTTGAGACGGAAAAGGTCAGCGTGGTTAGTCCATCTGAGGATATTCTTCTCTGGAATTTCAGTCTCTTCTGCAAGAGCCTTGCGTCCGGCAGGATATGCACACTTTGCAAGGAGATCTTCAACCTTTACGATACCAGCTGCGGTGAGTTTTTCTGCATATGCAGGACCTACACCCTCAATGTCAATAATTTTGTAAGCCATAATGTTAAATATTAATAGTGGTTGTATAAGTATTATCGTTTACTTGCCATTTTGCGACGTGCACGTCGGCGGGCATATTTTCTATATTGGTATATCTTGCGATATAGTGCAAATCCTATCAGCGCACTAAAGAAAACGCTGATGACGACAACTGTGGTAGCGTCTGCATTTGAGCCTTTTACTCTTGCCCACATCTCAATCAGTTTATGTGTGTTGTCGCCCCAATCGTGTTCCATAGCACTATGAGCGATGTCTGATGCATCTGGATAAAGTACAGGGTCTACCGATACCGCACTTGCTTCTGGTCCGAAGAAGTAACTAAGATCAATCTCAGGGAGGCTCTCGTCTATAAAAGCTTCAAGGACTTCCTTTGCGCCGGAGCAAGATACATAACCGGTTACGTCTACGTTGCGGATCACTACATCCGGACGGCTCATAAAGTTGATCCAGTATTTTGCAGCCTTTGTGTTACCCGCATACTTAGGTATTACCCAACCATCAAACCACACGGTAAAACCTTCTTTAGGTGTGCTATATCTCAGGTCGATACCCATTTCTTGGCCTTCTTCAATGGCCCATACCGCATCACCACTCCAAGTGAGGTTGATCCAAGCTCTTTCCTGAATCATCTGCTCTTTACCGAAGTCAGCTTCCCAACCTGCAACAAGTTTCTTGGCTTCCTTCATAAACTCCTCTACAGCAAGCAGATCCTCATCTGTTGTGTAGTGCATCAGGTCGTCAAGAGTGACTTTTCCAGCCTTGAGGTCATCCTGTCGGACATAGGTAATAATCTGAGAATAGATATCTCTTGGAGAGTCCTTGATGATTATCTTATCAGCATACTTAGGATTGTGAATCGCCTTCCAGGAGCTGACGTCCTCAGGGTCTACATAGGCTGCATTATAGAGGAAACCAGTTGTGCCCCACATATATCCCACGGCGTAGTCATTGGCATTTTTGCCGTTACCTACCATCTCATTGAAACGGTCGCGAATATACGGTGCTACATTGCTGTCGATGTAGTTTGGCGTGTCGCCAAAATCTTTGTCGATTGGAAGCAGCAGGTCGTGCTGGAGCATTCGCTCAATGATATAGTCTGATGGACATACTACATCATAGTCTTCTTTTCCTTTTTCAATCTTTGAGAGCATGGTCTCATTGATGTCAAAGGTCTGATAGATGACTTCAATATTCTCTCCTGTCTGCTCTTTGTACCACTGTTCAAAGTCTTCGATGAGTGTCTCATCGATATAACTGGACCAGTTGTATACCTTGAGGTAGTCTGATCTGTTTTCTGAACACCCAAAGAATACAAGTGCACTTGTAATGAATAATATAATGCGCTTTATCATAGTGGTTTGTGAGCTTTTTTGTTGGACTTTGCGCCTCTGACATTAACAATGATAAGGAGTACAAGAACAACCACAAAGATTATTGTCATCAGCGGCCTTAACTCAGGCGTCAGACCACCTTTGCGGGCATCCGTATAGATATATGTGGAGAGAGTTTCCAGACCCACAGTGCCCCTTGTAAAGAATGTCACTGCAAAGTCATCAAGAGACATTGTAAATGCCAATATTGCACCTGAAATCATTCCTGGCTGCAGCTGAGGCACCATGACCTTCCAGAATGCTTGAGCCGGAGTCGCTCCCAGATCAAGAGCAGCCTCGTAAATATTCGCCGGCAGGCTCTTGAGCTTTGGCAGCACATTCAGGACCACATAAGGCGTGCAGAAGGTGATGTGAGCCAGTACGACAGTCGTAAATCCTTGGTTGACGCGGAAGAAGACAAAGAGCAAGAAGAGGGATACACCAGTGATGATGTCCGGGTTGATCATTGGCACATTGTTTAGAAATGTGATTGTCTTCTTTGCTCCTCCTCTCATATTGTGGATGCCGACAGCAGCTAGAGTACCGAGCAATGTGGCAAAGATCGAAGCGACAGCTGCAATCAGTACTGTGTTTTTAATGGCACTGATCAGTCCTTCTGTTCCCTGCATGTCTCCACTGAAGAGATTCTGATATAGCTGTGTAGAAAATCCTGTCCAGCTACCAAGCACCTTACTCTCTGTAAATGAGAATATTGCGATAAATACCAATGGCGCATAAAGGAGCACCAAAAGGATATATATGTAGGATTTTGCAAATATCTTTTTCATTTACACAAGCCCTCCTTCTGTCTCTTTTTTATCGCTGTTGAAAAGCGAGCAGATACCTATGATCACGAGCATAATCAAAGCAAGAGCGGCACCATAGTTCCACATTGACGAATTGATGTTCTCCTGGATGATTGTACCGAAGAGTTTTATCTTGTTGTTGGTCAAGAATTCTGAGATTGCAAATGTGCTCACAGTCGGCATGAATACCATCATCACGCCACTCATTACACCTGGCATAGACAAAGGCAGAATCACCTGCCAGAATACCTTCCAAGGTGTAGCACCAAGGTCTTGGGCTGCTTCTGCATATGATTTATCCATACGGTCAAGAATATTGTAGATAGGATAAATCATAAAAGGAAGATAGTCATATACCATACCGAAGAGTAGAGTTCCCTTGCCAAGAGTCATACCGAGCATATTGAAGAGTTCGGTAGTTGCAAGTGTCCTCATAAGAGCATTTATCCACATCGGCATTATAAACAGCACGATGGTTACTGCACTTTTGTTGTATTTCTTGTTGGAGAGAATCCAGGCTGCCGGATATCCCAAGAGTACACATAACAAAGTTGTTTCGATGGCGATTTCGATGGATAGGGCAAAGGTCCCAATAGCATCATCGTCAGTAAAGAACTTTGTTATATTGTCAAAAGTGAAGCTTCCTGAATTATCTTGAAAAGCATAGATCACTACCAGAATGAGTGGCAGCAATACAAACACGATCAAGAAGATCAGATATGGAATACTCCAATGTTTCCTTTTAATCATTTTTCTTCTGAAGCTTGATGTCCTTGGCAGACATATTGATACCCACAAGGTCTCCCTTGTCCCATACATCCTGAGTATCTACCCAGATATGATCTCCATCTTCTGTGAGTATAGTCAGATGGTAATGATTGCCCTTGTAAAGCAAGAAGTGAACATCTCCTGCAAGTACGCCATCCTCTTGGTGGTCAGTGAGTTCCACTTTAGAGAAGGCAACCTGGGCAATAACTGTCTCGCCTACCGCAAACTTTGCTGCATCGTTGCACTCAAATTCGCAGCCGAGCATCTTGATTGACTTGTCGCTCACGATTTCTGCTTCAAATGTGTTGCAGATGCGCTCTTTGTGCATTACCTGGATGTCTGCAGGACGGATGATGAGTCCGACGGTCTGTCCTACTTCAAATGCATTGTAGTCCTGAATCATCAGCTCATAGCCTGTTTCTGTCTCAACAAACATCTCATAATGAACGCCCTTGAATGTGCAAGACTTTACTACAGCAGTCATCTGAGCGTTCTCTGTCTTGTTCATTATGTAGAAGTCCTCTGGTCGGA
>JAFNUQ010000136.1 GCA_017383945.1 Bacteroidales bacterium
CCCTATGCCGCGCACTCTAAAACGAGTTAAAGTCACCCCTTATCGCTTCGTCCGATAAGGGGTGTTTCGTTTAAGTCTTATTCCAACATACTAACCAGATCCCGCTTCATATCTTCGTCGATTTCGCGATAGCGAGCGAAGGCGCATCTGCCTTCTGTTTCTCCTACCTGTTGCCACCACCGAAACGGGACATTGCACTTTGACAATTTATATATACCTTTATGCAAATTTCAAATCCTTTGAGGCGCAAACTTTATGAATAGTAGTGTAAAAGATCTTTTGGATATTGAGATCCGCCCAATGATGAAACAACTGGGCTATCGTAAGGCAGGTGGCCTTTTCCATAGGCAAAACGAAAGTTTTGTTTATACAGTCAAGTTCTTCACACCTCCCTCTGCTACTAATGACACATTCAGTATATGCGCAAGTATATTCTCACTTGATATAGCGAATGTAACTGGATACCTGTCAAACTCAATGAATCCCAAAGATTTGCACGGGAACCATTACACTTTGTATCACAAGGATATTGTGGATTTGAATGGCGGCAATTCAATATGCATCAAGGAATATGACAAATCCTTGCTTGCTGACTTCATCAGAAAGGCATTGATTAATCTGGACGACTTCTTCAAATCCATTTTAGACATTGACACTTTACTTCAATGCATACTTGAAAATGGTTCAGGACATGAGCCATTTTTCTGCAACAACATCATCAAGTACTCACTTCTTACCAAAAGATGGGGATATGCAGAGGAACTGATCCGTAAAGAAAAAGAAAGAAGAAGTGACTGGAGCATTTCCACTCTTTGGGTAGAAAAA
The DNA here is from genome assembly GCA_017383945.1 of Bacteroidales bacterium. Lineage (GTDB taxonomy): Bacteria > Bacteroidota > Bacteroidia > Bacteroidales > UBA932 > Cryptobacteroides. Next base: position 826 of record JAFNUQ010000136.1, read on the forward strand.
CACAAGGAACTTTGTCAAGGAGATACAGGTCATAGAGGATTCTCCGTTTCGTGGGACAGCAGTCTTTTAGGCAGACGTGCTGCGGCGCAAGGAGTGAAAATATTAAGTAAGGAATGGGATGAGCATATGTCAAAGTATGCAAGCACAGACTTATTGTATCAAGAAAATCAGAGTTGGATATTTGAAAATATACCGAACAACATTGAAGGTACCTTGGATTATAAAGACGACTCTTGGGACTTTATGAATACCTATTATTACAGGTCAGGAATGGTTGCTGCTGTAAGTATGAAAGTAAAGGAAATTCTTGAAGATATGAATATCTCCAAAGAAGAATACACTCTGATACCTATCCGTATAAAAGATTCCAATACCCAATACTACCTGATGTTAATAAAGTCTATAGGACACAATGAAATCAATTTCAGTAACTCATTGTATCAAAAGATTATTGGTGATGATGAGTACCGAAAATTTGCCTCGTATTCCGAATTTTCTGATTCCACTGAAAGTTACACTGTTGCATTTCCTGTTCTTCCACAGAAATATGCAAAGCGTGATCTGATATACATACAGAATGGCAAGGAAACATATATGTCAGCACGGCTTATCAAAGCCTTTAGAGAAGCAGGCATAAAAGGAATAGAATTTAAAGCAATTGGTTCTTTGAGATTCATTTAAATCACATTTTGTCTCAAGCCAAAAGCGAACCAAATTCAATATCGCTCAAAAGAATCAAGTGTGTTCAGAAAAATCAATTTGAATACACTTTTTTAATGCCAGCAATTCAATTAATGAAGAAGGCTCTATACGCAGTATCCCTCGTTTTCACACAATTAGGTCAATATAGACCTCAAAATACCACAATAACAAGGCTTCGGCTCCGGGTATATATCCTCCCAATGAAAGAAGGCAGTATTAACTAGAGGTTATATGCAAGAGCGGACAAGTCTGTAGCGTTCTTAGTTAATATCGTTTGTCACCAAAACTTGTGATTCTGCTGCCAAAAGCACATTTTTTAGTCATTCGTCAGTAAAACTGGCAATTATGCATACCGATTCTTCAGTTCCCTACCCTCAGACAACTTCTCAATGGCGTGACGATACGATATGATAAGTTCCTTATTTAATGAGTATAAATTACGCCATTTATAGTTATATTTGTAGGATATGATTGATTAATTATTAACTAACAAAATAAAAAATGACTGAGTTTAAGTATGCTCCGATGTTTCAGCTTGGCGAAGACAAGACTGAATACTACAAGATCCCTGGCTCTGAGCAGTATGTAAGTACTTCAGAGTTTGAGGGACACAAGATCCTCAAGATCGCTGAGGAAGGCCTCACAGTTATGTCCAACACAGCATTCCGCGATGTGAGCTTCATGCTTCGTCGCGCTCACAACGAGCAGGTAGCTTCTATTCTTTCTGATCCTGAGGCTTCTGACAACGACAAATATGTAGCTCTCACATTCTTGCGCAATGCAGAGATTGCTGCCAAGGGCAAGCTTCCTTTCTGCCAGGATACAGGAACAGCCATTATCCACGGCGAGAAAGGTCAGCAGGTATGGACAGGTTACTGCGACGAGAAGGCTCTGAGCCTCGGCGTTTTCAAGACCTATACTGAAGAGAACCTCCGTTATTCGCAGAATGCACCTCTTGATATGTACAAAGAGGTCAACACCAAGTGCAACCTCCCTGCACAGATCGACATTGAGGCTTGCGAAGGTGACGAATACCACTTCCTCTGTGTGACCAAGGGTGGCGGTTCAGCCAACAAAACATATCTCTATCAGGAGACTAAGGCAATCCTCAACCCTGAGACCCTTGTTCCGTTCCTCGTGGCAAAGATGAAGACTCTCGGCACTGCCGCTTGTCCTCCATATCACATTGCATTTGTAATCGGTGGTACTTCAGCTGAGAAGAACCTTCTCACAGTAAAGCTCGCCTCTACACATTTCTACGATGAGCTCCCTACTACTGGCGATGAGACAGGACGCGCATTCCGCGACGTTGAGCTCGAGAAGAAAGTTCTTGAGGAGGCTCACAAGATCGGCCTCGGTGCTCAGTTTGGCGGCAAGTACTTTGCACACGATGTGCGCATCATCCGTCTTCCTCGTCACGGCGCCAGCTGTCCAGTGGGTCTCGGTGTGAGCTGCTCTGCTGACCGTAACATCAAGGCTAAGATCAATTCAGACGGCATCTGGATCGAGAAGCTTGACGACAAGCCATATGAGCTCATCCCAGAGGAGCTTAGAAATGCCGGCGAGGGCGAGGCAGTAAAGATTGACCTCGAGCAGCCAATGAGCGAGATCCTCAAGGAGCTCACTAAGTACCCTGTTTCTACTCGTCTTTCTCTCAACGGAACAATCATCGTAGGTCGCGATATCGCTCACGCCAAGATTAAGGAGAGACTCGACGCAGGAGAGCCAATGCCAGAATATCTCAAGAACCACCCTATTTACTATGCAGGTCCTGCCAAGACTCCTGCAGGTATGCCTTGCGGTTCTATGGGCCCAACTACCGCTGGCCGTATGGATCCTTATGTAGATCTTTTCCAGAGCAATGGTGGTTCTATGATTATGCTTGCCAAGGGTAACCGCAGCCAGCAGGTAACTGACGCTTGTGCTAAGCACGGTGGATTCTACCTCGGTTCAATCGGTGGTCCTGCAGCTGTACTCGCTCAGAACAACATCAAGTCTATCGAGTGCGTAGAGTATCCTGAGCTCGGTATGGAGGCTATCTGGAAAATCCGCGTAGAGGACTTCCCTGCATTTATCCTCGTTGACGACAAGGGTAACGACTTCTTCAAGACTATTGGTCTATGAGAAAAGGGCTTAAAATAGCCCGAACCTCATTGTTAACAATAATTGTGACTGTGGTGGTGGGAGTTCAATTTGTGTTGAACTCCTCCATTGCCACGTCATTTATCAATAAAACCACAGCTAAATTTCTTGATGGTACTGAACTGAATTTTGCCAGACACAATGTATCCATATGGAGACATTTCCCCAAGATAAAAGTGAGCATCGACAGCATCAGTATCAACGAACTCGCCTCACTTGACCACATTGAGGCCACTGCAGATCCTTGGAAATTTCTATTCCGGGACAGTCTGGTCATCGATAGCCTCAACGCACGCGGACTTAGACTCAATGCAATAAACTATGGTAGAGATAGCGTAAATTGGGACATCTTTGCAAGCAGCTCAAAAAAGGACACTTCCACCGCCGCCATCCCAGCCATCGTACTCAAGCAGCTCTTGATTGAAGATGCTGCATTGAGCTTCAATAGCCTGCCTGACACGCTTCAGGCGCAACTCCAGCTTGACACTTTGCGCTCGGCAGCAGAGCTTCGCATTGCCGGCGACTCAATAAATATTTCTCATTTTGACTTCATTTTCCGCTCTAAGCTCTCGGCTTCAATCTCTGAAGACATATTCACTGACCTGAGGCTGGATATAGACGCAGATGCAAAGGGCGTCTACTCCCCTGACAGTTTCCCAGACATAACAGCTTGTCTGAGAATACCTTCCGCAGAAGCAAGCTACACCCCTATGGATCTCGATGCAAAGATAATTGCCGATATAGATGCTCAACTCAGCCAGGGAAACATGCTGGTAGCAGATATACACGAGTTTAAGGCATCCGTTCCAGGTCTTGACCTGGAGCTGGACGGCTCAGCAAGAGATCTGTTAGGCAAAGATCCTCGTTATAACCTTAAAGCTGAGGGTCTTGCGCAGCTAGACAGGCTTCTCCAGCTTGCGCCAAATGCGTTAGGCATATCCAAAGCAGAAGGCGCGCTTGCGCTCAATCTAAGCGCATCAACCAGACAGTCACAACTCAAGAACTATCGTTTTGACGAAGCAAACATTAAAGGCAATATCTCAAGTGATAGATTGCTTGTTGTAATGCCGGCAGATAGTCTTAACATCACTCTCACAGATACCGACATACATCTATCTTCCAACAAAGATGGCATGCAGGTAGACATAGCGGCGGACAGCAGCTATGTCAATATGGGACAGAGCATTGCTACTCGCATCAGGGCCCTTGAGGCTAAGGGACAGATCAGCAGATGGGAGAGCAACGGGCAGAAGCTGTCGCGCATTCAGCTTGCTGCAGAAAGCGAAGCTATATTTGCCCGTCTGGGCAAGCAGAGGGGCGGTATCAGAGGCACCCACGTCTCTCTCTCGGCACAGAAGCGAGAGCGCATAGTCAGGCCGGAGAGAAAGGCAAGGCTGGATTCGCTCAGGGCGATATATCCGCAGGCAAGCAACCGCGAGCTGATGGCAATGCTGCGTCCTCAGAGGGATAGCATCGAGTTGCCGGAATTCCTCAAGGAAAGAGATTTTGCAAAGGCCGATCTGAAATTTGCCATAGACTCAAGCCTCAACGCGATGCTTCGCCAGTGGCAGCCTTCCGGACACGTAAAGATTGATTCCGGATTCTTTGCTTCCCCAGCGATTCCGCTTCGCACGCGCCTTAATGCCCTGCACGCAGATTTTACTGACGAGGCCATAGTGATTGACACCATCAGCGCGGCAGTCGGCACTTCCGATGTCAACCTGAAGGGAAATGTCACAGGGGTAAGAGCAGCCCTCCGCAACCGAGGCATTCTGGAGGCAAACCTGATTACCAACTCTAAGAGAATCAACATCAACGAGATAGTAGCAGCACTTTCAGTCGGAAAGCAGACGGCTGACAAGATAGAAGTTTCTGATGACTACGATGAAAGCTTTGTCCTGGACAGCTTGGAAACAAGCAACGTCACAGTGGGCAAGATGCCTTTGATTGTAGTACCGGCAAATCTAAATCTCGCTGTAGATCTCACGGCGGATAAGGTAGACTATTCAGACTTGGAGATTGGTCCGGTAGCCACCAGCGTCAGAATGAGAGAAAGAATCCTGCAACTCACTCATACAAAGATCAATACAAACCTAGGAAAGATAGATCTTGATGCATTCTATTCTACTATCAGCAAGCAAGATATCAAGGCCGGATTTAACTTGGCTCTTTCTGATATGCCTGTGCACGACGTGATTTCAATCGTGCCTTCAGTAGATAATATGATGCCTGCATTGAAGTCTTTCCATGGAGATCTGTCCTGCGAAATTTCCCTAACCTCGCAGCTTGACACAAATATGAATTTCATAATACCAAGTCTAGACGGTATTATGAGGGTGAGAGGTGAGAACCTGGAAGTCAAAGAAGCAGGTGATTTGAAGAAGATAACCCGTCTACTGCTATTCAAGAACAAGAATATCGGACATATTGACAATCTCAAGGTTGACGCAATGGTCCACAATAGCATCGTGGAGGTATTTCCGTTTGAGTTAGGAGTAGACAGATATAAGTTTGCATTGAGAGGCACTCAGAATTTTGATAAGAGCATGTACTATCACATTTCCGTGCTTCAGTCTCCATTCCTGGTCCGCTTCGGAATAAACCTCTTTGGTAATCTGGACGACTGGAGATTCTCACTTGGCAGAGCTAAATATCGCGAAGGCAATATCTACCCTCATACTAAACAGATTGACACTGTACAGATCAACCTTATCAACTCGATACGCAACATCTATAACAAGGGTGTGGACAACGTGATAAGGCACAATGAGAACTCTATGAAAGAGTTTGATCTCGATAAAACTCAGGAGACCAGCCTGCTCAGCGGGGCAGAGTTTATGGAAATTGATGACGTAATACTCCAGCAGGAAATCCTTGAACAAGAAGAGCTCCTGATGCGAGAAGTGGAGGCTGCACTCCAGTCGTCTCTCCTGGATACGGGCAAGCTCATGAATATGTACCAGGAGTCCATTTTTGATGAGAAGATTGCTCGGAAGATGCAAAGGCTCGAGAAACAAAGAGAGCGCAAGGCACGCAGAGCAGAAAAAAGATTAGAGAGAAAACAATAATACTAAAACTATGATTGAGATCATTCAAGTAAACATTTCCGGAGAGGACAAGCCAGGTCTAACCTCTGCCCTCACCGACATCCTAGCCAAGTATGATGCCTTCATCTTGGATATAGGTCAGGAAAACATCCATAAGTCATTGACTATGGGTATACTTTTCCACACGACTACAGACAAGTCCGGATTTATCATGAAGGAGCTCCTCTTTAAAGCTTCAGAACTTGGTGTACAGATCAGATTTACCCCTATTGAGCGCGACGCCTACGACGCTTGGGTTGCTCGACAGGGCAAGAACAGATATATCGTCACTCTGCTTGGAAGAACCGTAACTGCAAAGAACATTGCAGACGTGACAAATGTCATTTTTAATGCCGGTCTCAATATCGACGCTATCCGTCGCTTGACAGGTCGTATGCCGCTTGACGGAGTTGACGAGCACACCACAAAATCTTGTATCGAAATCTCTGTCAGAGGTTTCCTCAATCCAGAGAATAAAGCTAAAATGCAAACTGATCTTCTCGAATGTGGCGTGGGTGGTATAGATATCTCTTTCCAGAAGGACGACATCTACCGTCGTTCAAGACGTCTGATCTGTTTTGATATGGATTCCACCCTCATTCACGCCGAGTGTATTGATGAGCTCGCGCGCAAACATGGCGTCTGGGAAGAGGTCAGTGCCATCACAGAAAGCGCTATGAGAGGCGAGATAGATTTTGTCGAGAGCTTCACACGCAGAGTCGCCCTTCTCAAGGGTCTTGACGAGAATGTTATGGAGGAGATTGCACGTAGTCTTCCTTATAATGAGGGACTTGAGCGTATGATGAAGGTTCTCAAGATGGTAGGATACAAAACAGCCATCCTTTCCGGAGGATTTACTTATTTTGGAAAATATCTTCAGCAGAAGTTTGGATTTGACTATGTCTATGCCA